>NZ_VPDZ01000012.1:0-155783 GCF_013417465.1 Acinetobacter sp. YH12251
AATAGCAAGAGTGAACCACCTGATCCCTTCCCGAACTCAGAAGTGAAACCTCTTAGCGCTGATGGTAGTGTGGGGTTACCCATGTGAGAGTAAGTCATCGCCAGCTCATTATTCGAAAACACCCCCTTCAAAGCGAAGGGGGTGTTTTTTTATGCCGGGAAAAGATATAGTCTGAAATCATTCATAAAATAATTATAAACTCTTGATGTACAGAAAATTTTATCCGAACTACTTACTGTTAAATTTAGTCGTATCGCTGATTCTGATCGGTGTGGTCATGTATCCACAGCATTTGTTATTTAATTATTGGGTTGCAGGTTTGCATTGGTTTATAGGTATTGTGCTGATGCATATTTTGATTATTCGATTGCCTATTTTTAAGCAGTTTTATATCAATCGAAATAAATTGAAAAATGTGGTAATTCAAACATCAAAATATAATCAGGCAGAACATAAAGCTGCGCGTGTGATGTCAGCATTGGTGGTCTTTGTAGTGGTTTGTTTGGTTTTATATGGATTGAATCTGACTCAATTTTATATCGAATATGCTTTTATCGCAGGGTTTTCTGCAGGGAATATGAGTGGTTACTATACTCCCTGAGACATTTATAGACTAAGCTTGATTGAGCTGTCGTCTCGCATGTTTCAGTGCTGTTCTTAACCCTTCTTCTAAAGTTGGATGATAGAAAGGTTTATCCAAAATTTCATGTATGCTTAGTTCTTCTGAAATCATCCAAGCTAGCAAATGTGCTAAATGTTCAGCTTCTGCACAGAATAGCTCAGCTCCTAATAGTGTATGGTTAATTGTATCCACATATACTTCGGCAGCCCCTTTATTTTTAGCAGCAACAATCGCACGACCTTGTTTTTCGTAAGAAACGAAACCAATGACGAATTCTGTGTTTTTATCTTGTAGTTGCTTATAGCTTTGACCAATAGTTGCCATTTGTGGTGTAGAAAATAAGATGCCTAAAGGGGTTAGCGTCTTGATGGATTTAATTTGTGGAAAGTTTAAACAGTTTTGTACTGTAAATTTACCTTCATGAGCTGCTTCGTGTTGGATAGGGGTATTGGTATGTGCATCACCGACTATAAAAATTGGATAATCAGCTAGTTGCTTTGTATGCGGATTTATCGGTAAATTTTTAATATCTTTAAATTCTGCACTTATACGTTCTAAACCTAAGGTATTTAATAATGTACGTCTGCCAGTTGCAGCTAAAACATAGTCAACTTGTAGCGACTTTTGTACGTTTTCTTCAGTATAGGTTAAATGAACTAGATCGCCTTCAAGAGAGTAATGTTCAGGTAAAATTTCAAACTTTAGCTTTAATTCTTTACTTAACTCTTCCTGTGCGAGCTTTTGTAATATGGGGCTAGTCAATGAGCCAATTTTTCGACTACGTGCAAAAACAGTAGTGTTTACATTGAGGCGTGTTAAAGCCTGAGCCAATTCTAAAGCGATCACGCCACTTCCAATAACTGCGACAGATTTTGGTAGTTGTTCTAACTCAAATATTTGATCGGACGTAATTAATTTATCGCCTAATATTTGTTTTTGTTCAGTATCTATAGCAGGCGTTGTACCTACTGCAAGGATAAATGACTTGGCTTGATATGTTTGGTTATTTACTTGAATTGTATTTGAATTAATAAATTCAGCTTTTCCTGAAATTTTATGTTGGCTTGGCCAACTTTCAACATCTTTTAAAGTGGCTCGTGTAAAACGATCACGTAAAGTTTGAACATGTTGCATGACGCTAGAGGTATCAATTTCACTTTTGACATCAAGGCCTAAATTATCTGCATTTCCAATTTCGTGCATACGGTTGGCAGTAGAGATGAGTATTTTACTTGGCATGCAACCGACCCGTGCACAGGTGGTGTCCCAAGGACCATCATTAATGATAAGAATATTCTGTGTTTTTTTGATTGCTTCTTTATAGGCTGAAATGCCTGCTGTTCCTGCACCGATAATGATGATGTCGTACATTTGCTAAATTTCATTTTAAATAATTATAATTAAATATATAAAAAAACCCTCAGTCTAGAGGGTTTAATTGCATTTCTTTACACTTAAAATTTAAGACCAGAAGGTAATGTTAAACTTGTACTTACAGTTCCTGCATTATTAGTAGATGAACCTTTGAATGTAATTCCATTAATAGCATGTTCAAAACTAAGGCTCCCACTTGTAGCTTGCTTAAATTTCAAAATGTTTGTCCCTGTTAATTTAATGCTTCCAGTAAATGTCTGGCTATTTAAATTAGAGGCTTCATTCTCAACTCGAGTACCATCAATTGTTGTGATGCTGGGTAAAATTAGTTCTTATTCTCCTGAAGCTTTCACACGATAACTTGCTGAACTTGTGGTACCTGGTGTTGAGTTTAATACGAATGAAATTGGTTCTGCAAAAGGAATATTTGGGTTATCGTTAATTAATACATTAAATCCTGATCCAGATTGAATATTGTATAAATCTCCATCGAGAGAAGAGAGATCTTTGTAAATACTAATTGCACCTGTTGTAACTTCACGTTCAATATCTTCACCAGTTGACGGATCCGTAACTATTGCTGTTGTGGTAATTTTATAGTCGCTTGTATTACCATTTATTAAAACAAACCTTTTTTGTTGAGTTTGTTGTATTCCCCAAGACTGTTGAAATGGATAAGCAAATGCACCAGTAATAGTTACATCATGGAAATTTTTATCTCCATTTTCATTTTCAAATACGTAAATGCGAGTATTTGATTCATATTCTTCTAAGTTTGGTGTCACTTCATCATGCTGTAATTTGATGTTTTTTAGATCATTAGCTGTAATGTCGAAATCCCAGTTGTCATAACCCGGTAAGATATCTTTAATATCTTCGCCAATAAAAACATAACATGCTCTATAGTCAGTCTTACTTAAATAGAAACATTTATCTCTGTAGTGATAGGTATTTTAAATGAGTTTAAATTTATTTTCCTAATATCTAAACTTAATTGTAATGGGCCTTGCGCAAATGTATCCATTGAATGATCAATATAGCCTTTTGCTGTTGATGCATCGTTAGGATCATAATTACCGAATAAATATTGCCCTTCACGTTTTAGAATATCTAACTGTGCTTTTGCAATTTCAGTTGGGGTTGTTGTACCACCATTGTTATTATTATTGTTTTGATTAGAAGAATCTGTTCCTTCGTTATTAAAATATCCATCACCACCACCACAAGCTGTAAGTATAGTGGCTAAAGTAAGTACAAGTGTCCCTTAAACGAATTTCATGAAGTACCCCAAAATAGTTATTTATGTATAGAAAAAGTTATATTGCGTAAAGATACCACACATAAAAAATGGCGCAAATAGCGCCATCTTTATATTCGTCATTTTATAGTGCAGTCCCGACACTTACACCAACGGTTGGACGTACATTCATAGAATTACACCCTGTTAGCAACAACGTTGTAAATAAAACGGTAAACACGAATTTAGTCATTGAGCAAACCTTGAGCCTGAGCTTGATTAAAAAGAGCTGTCGAACGTGAACCACTACGACAAATCATCAAAATGGGTTTAGGAAGCTCATTATAGTATTTGGCAAATTCCTTCACGTCTGTTTGAGAAATTTTACCGCTTTGCACAGGTTGATACACAACACTCACATGAGACTTTTCCGCAATGCCTCGTAATTGTAAAACAGTCACTTCATTGCCCGCCTCACTATCTGGTCGATTCACAATTACAGATTTAAATTTAAGTTGTTTGAGTAAACTTGAAAACTTATCTGTGGTCATTTGTCCAGAGACACTTAAATTTGCATTTAAGGGCTGACTGTTATTATCAGCAAATGTGGGTGCCGAAAAGATGCATGTTGCGATCAATAAAGCTTTTTGAATGAAAGCCTTAGTCATCCAAAAGATCCATCTGTTTTGCTAGTTGATATAGATTATTTGAACGATTACCTGTACGGCAGAACATGAGCACTGGCTTTGGCAATTCATTAAAATGATTAGCAAAGTTACGGACATCTAGCTCAGAAATTTGACCTGCAACAACAGGTTGATGAACATAGTCTAAACCAGCGGTACGAGCTGCTTCTTCAATTTGAGCACTGGTTGGTTGCTCAGGACCACCTTCCATGTCAGGGCGGTTATTGATAATCGATTTAAAGCCTTTTTCAACCACTTGCGCTACATGTTCTGGGCCGATTTGACCTGCAAAACCAACATTTTCGCTCATTGAGTCACTCCATAATTTAATTCGTAGAATTATGCTTTATGATAGCATTAAGCACAAACTTGAGCAGAATGTTCTTAAATTTTTATAAGCGATTACAACCATAAAATAACGCAATGGAGCGCGTATGCACGCCTATACAGTCGAACCACTGTATGTCAAAAGCGGACAAGATGTTATAGCTGCTGACTTTTATCGTCCAAAATCTGTTGAAAAACCTGCAGTCATTCTCATGGCACATGGTTTAGCGGCATTACGCCAGTTTAAATTAGTGCAATATGCCAAGCGCTTTGTACAAGCGGGCTATGCTGTCGTGTTGTTTGATTATCGCTATTGGGGGGGCAGCACAGGGCGTCCGAGAGAGTTAGTAAACCTGAAGGCACAACTTGAAGATTGGCGGACCATGATCGATCATTTACAGCAGCGTAAATCGATTGATTCGAGACGCATTGTATTATGGGGAACATCGCTGAGTGGTGGCTATGTACTTAGTTTGGCGGCAGAGCTTAAAAATATTAAAGCGCTGATGGTACAAGTTCCATTTGTCGACGGCGCTGAAAGTGCAAAATTGTATCCCTTACAGCAATTACCCAAAGCATTAAAATTATCGAGTCAGGACTATATGGGTTCTAAAGTTGGGATGAGTCCAACGACTTTACCCGTAGTTCATCCACATCGATTATGTTTTTTACAGTCTGAAGACAGTTATGCGGGCTATTTATCGATTGTAAATCCTGATTTTTATTGGAGTGGCGAAATTCCGGCTCGGGCCTTTTTTAAGTTAATTCGTTATCGTCCAATTTTGGATGTCCGTAAAATTAGCATACCAGCACTTTTTATTGCAGCCAAAGAAGATAGTTTGATTCCCATTGAATCAAGCCGAGAAACTGCGACCAATATTGCACCGTATGTGCAGTATTATGAGTGGGAAATGCAACATTTTGATATTTATCACGGGCAATGGTTTGAAAAAGCCATGGCAACCCAATTAGAATTTTTACATCAACATGTTGGAGTCAGCTAAATGATCGTTGTGTGTCCTGAATGTGGTGCAAAAAACCGTGTACCTGAAGAAAAACTCGAAGTTGGACCTGCATGTGGTCAATGTCACCAAGCATTGATTCCACTGGCGCCCATCGAGTTGAATGAAAAGAACTTTGCCAACTTTATTAGCAATAGTGATTTACCTGTGCTGATTGATTTATGGGCTGAATGGTGTGGCCCATGTAAGATGATGGCGCCACACTTTGCACAAGTTGCAAAATCAAATCCGAAGGTGGTTTTTGCCAAAATCGATACCGAAGCAAACCCTCGATTGAGCGGTGCATTTAATGTTCGTAGTATTCCTACACTGGTTTTGATGAATAAAACCAACGAAATTGCTAGAATAAGTGGAGCAATGCGTGCTGGTGAGTTACAACAATGGCTCAACCAGCAGTTAAATCTACCTCAATAAATGTCAGCGCCAGGAGCTAAAGTGTCAGAAACTCATGTAAAACCTGAAGGAACGCTTTCCCTACAAACCATCGCGATGCCTGCAGACACCAACTGGAGTGGTGATGTTTTCGGTGGTTGGATCGTGTCACAAATGGACTTGGCCGGTGCAATTCACGCAGAGCGTTTCAGTCAAGGACGCTGTGCAACGATTTCAATTAACCAAATGACCTTCCTCGTTCCAGTGAAAGTCGGGGATGTCATCAGTGTATATACCAAAATTTTAAAAGTGGGTAATACCTCTATCCAAATGCAGATTGAAGTTTGGGATAGTCATGACAGCTCACGCGATCCAATTCGCGTAACCGAAGGTGTATTTACATTTGTCGCTGTCGATGTGAAAGGTGCTAAGCGTCAAATTCCTGCGGATGCAAAAGCTAAATTTGCGGCAGATCAAGCTTAATTAAAGTTAGACGCAATAAAAAAGCCGCTCAATCGAGTGGCTTTTTTATGAATAGTGAGGGAGAAATTAGAACATCGAGTTTGAGTTGGCACTGGTTTCAGGAATGCTTTGTTGCACATCCCAATGTTCGACGATCTTGCCATTTTCAACACGGAAGATATCAATAATGGCTTCTCCACGGTCTTGCTTATTTTGCGTAGAATGCACATGTAAATAGACCAAATCACCTTCGGCAGCGGCACGTTTTATCTGGTTTTTTGCTTCAGGATTTTGTTTAAAATACTGGGTGAAATAATCGACAAAAGGCACTTTGCCATCAGGTACATGCGGATTATGTTGAATATATTGATTGCCAATATATCGGTCAGCATATGTCTTAACCTGATGTTTAAGAAAGACACCTTCATAAAAATCAATCACGATTTTCTTATTTTCCGCTGCTTGGCTGGTTTGAATATTGCTATCAGCCGCTTGATTTGGAGTCGTTGGCGTTGCAGGAATTGTGCTTTGGCAAGCAGTTAAAAACACCGCCATGCTGATGAATGAAAGGGGGATGATTTTTTTCATAAAATGCTCAATATATTTGTGTCGTGTAAGCATATTGAGCGGAATTACGGCGTATAAATAGTAAAAAACAGTCTTGATTTTGCTGAAATTTAGTAAAACTTATACTTAAAAGTAAGTTTTATTTACATTTATTTATTTTTCAGAGCGGATTTTGCCACCCACGCCCAAAGCATTTCACATTGAATCGGTGCTTCACCAGATTCATCGGTGACTAAGACCTGTACTAAGGTTTCACCTTTTTCTGTGCTTTGCATTTGTCGTTGCTGTTCGGGTGTAAGCGTTGCGATGGCTTTCATCCCACCTTGGGTTGGACGTTTAAAATCAACTTTGAAGCTTTTAATCAGGACAATGGCACTGTCTGGGACGTTCATTGCTGTGACAAAGCCTGTGGCTGTTTCGGCGATCAGCGCCATGGCACAGGCATGTACTTGCCCGATGTGGTTTTGCATCGCCTTATGATTGGCGATGCTCACCTCAACACGCTCAGGGCTGACATGTTGATATTGGATCTTAGCTGTTCCAACCATGGGCACGACACGACCAAAAGCTCGACTGAGCAAACGACTTTGAATACCTTTGGGTAATTTAGAGCTTGCTTTGACCAGTTTATTTAGACGATTTGGACGTGCCATATTGACCTCAATGGCAGTTGTGCTGCCTTAATCTTTAAAGTTGTTAAATTGAAGCGGCACACCAAACTGTTGCTCTTTTAAGAACGCCATCACTTGTTGCAAAGTGTCACGTTTCTTGTCAGTCACACGAATTTTGTCGCCTTGAATAGAAGATTGCACTTTAATGCCGCTTTCTTTAATGGCTTTATTGATTTTTTTTGCAGTATCAGAGTCAAGACCATCTTTTAGTTTGATCACTTGAATAACGTTTTTACCAGAAGCTGTCATTTTTTGTGGATCCAATGCTTGAATGTCTACTTTACGTTTGAAGAAATGATTTTCGAGCATGGTATACACTTGCTCACATTGGAAATCGCTTTCTGTTGAGATTTTGATTTCCTTATTTTTCTCATTTAACTCAATTGAAACGTCTTGGCCACGGAAGTCAAAACGCGTCGCTATTTCTTTTTGCGTGTTTTGAACTGCATGATTTACTTCAAAAACTTCTAATTCGGAAACAATATCAAAAGAAGGCATAGATTAGACCTTTACAAAGGGAAAGAATATCTGAGATGCTAGGGATGTTTTCTTCATTTGCCAAGTGTTGTTTACATCAAAAGGAGTGTGCAATGATCCGTAAACAAGAAATTACAACATTTGAGTTCCCAGAAGACTCGATTATCTGGGATGTTCGCGATGCAAGTGCGTATGCTGAAGCACATGTGAAAGGTGCGGTTAACCGACCGATCAACGCATTGTCATCAGATGCACTGACTCAGGTGTCAACGGATCAACCCATTTACATTTTATGTGGTGGTGGAAGTAAAGCTCCACGTGCAGCAGAGTTACTAGAGGGTTTTGACAGCTCACGTGAATATGTAATATTAATGGGCGGCACGCGTGCTGCTCGTGATGCCGGTCTTCCTTTGGAACAAGGGAAATGAGATCGAATCAAAAAAAGCGCCGAAAGGCGCTTTTTTATTGCAGGTTATTTTTTTGAGGTGGAGATGACGGCATCTGACCCTGAAAATAAGGCTTCTTAGTTTTTTGTTTGGCTTTGGCGCGTCGTATAAAACGTGCTGCATGAATTTTATCGAGTAGCTGTGTTGGAATAGGGCAGGCTTCTTTTAAGACCAACGCGGCAATGATTTCACTACAGAGCGGGGCATACAGGAAACCTTTAGAACCGAGTCCACTACAGCTATAAATTTGCTGATCTTCATGGACTGCACCAATTACTGGGAAAAAGTCTTTTGTCTGTGCGCGAATTGCGGCACGTCCTTGCCATTGCTCAATCGGTGCTAAGGTTTTGGCAAAGTCAGGGAACACACTGTGGATAAGTTCATAGTTATGCACATGATCTTCTGTGAGAACGTCGGTGTCATCACGGCCGGGATAAAATGACGCGCCCATAATCATCTGTTCGGCATCCAGTTGCATACAATAGCCCCCATAACTATAGGCGGTACGCATATCCATTTGTTGAGCGGGATTGTTCAACCAACTGACTTGTCCACGAATGGCACGCAGTTCTGGATAATCTGTTTGTAGCTGCATGCTCTCACGTGCAGCACAGAGAATGACATGCTCGGCAGATGGAAGCTGCTGATCCTGTGTAAATAGCGCAACGCCATTGTGTTGCTGCTCAATGCGTTGAATATCTGCTTGTAACAACTCAATGTGTGAATGCGCCAAGATTTGGTCACGAAGCTGATGTGGACTGACTGCGCCTGCTTGTTTGAGGAGCAGGGTTGGATATGTTGAGGCTAATTGATTTAGCGTGCCTTCTTCAGCCGCTAATACCTCTGCAGGATAACTTTGAGCTAAATCAAGGTGTTCTGCTTTATTTTTTAAAATAGATTGGTGAATCTGTAAGGGACGAAATGCCTTGAAGTTTTGATAATGCTTGAGCGCATATAACCAACTCAAGGTCATCAAATGTTCAGCACTTTGTTCAATTGGACAGAGTTTAGGGTTGAGTAGGGCAAGAGGATTACCCGATCCACCGCTGAGTGGTGCTGATTTCTCGTAAATACGCACTTGATGCCCGCGTTGAGCAAATGCCCAAGCACAGCTCAAACCAGCTATGCCAGCGCCAATAATCGCAATTTGACGGGGCTTATGACCTACAGTGATTTCAGAATTTTTTTTTTCGTCTAAAGTGGGTATGTCAGCAACTACGGATTGATCATCTAACTTTTCAGGTGCGAGCCAAAAAGCTTTGAGCATTTCACGCTTATGAGCAAAGCCACGAGGTCGTGTAATGGTAATACCATGCTCACGTAAGCCGCGTTTCAGTACACCTGCCACACTAAATGAGGAGAAGGTCGTCCCAATGTCTGATAGACGCACGATATTTTTGAGTACGTTTTCTTCCCACATGTCAGGATTACAGGCGGGTGCAAAACCGTCCAAGAACCATGCATTGACCGTAGCAGTTTTTGCCATGACGGGAAAAACGTCGTGTGCATCGCCTAACCAAAGATCAATTGAAAAACGTTCTTCTGGAAAATTGAGTCGATGACATCCCGCAATAGGTTCAGGATATTGCGCAATCAGTTGCTGTGCCAAAGGTTGTAATTCAGGCCATGCATTTAATGCACGAATGAGGTCTACTTTAGATAAAGGGAATTTTTCTACAGAAATGGCATGCAGATGACTGTGATTATCTGGACGAACCTGTTGCCATAATTGCCACAAGGCCAAAATATTTAAGCCTGTACCAAAACCTGTTTCGCCGACACTGAAATATTCAAAATCAGTCAGTGCCGCAAGGCGAGTGTCGAGGTCATTCCCTTTTAAAAACACATGACGTGTTTCGAGTAGGCCGTTATCCTTCGAAAAATACACATCACCAAACTGTTTAGACACTGGAATATCAATGCCATCGATCATTTGCCAATCGAGATCGGCAGTCTGAATTGCACCTGACAAAACTCAAGCACCCTTTAAATTGAAGTAGAAAAACGAATTACCATTGACGACGACGTTTGGTATAGACGTAACTGGCCAACAAGAAACCTAAAATCACGCCAACACCAAGTGTGGTCCCGCCATATAAAAACATCTGCGCGCTACGTTCACTTTGTAGCACTTGTACTTGTACGCCCAAGCTATCATTTTTAAGTTGTAATTCTTGGTTTTGCGCCAAGGCTTCAAGGTTAGCTTTTTCTAACTGTTGTAAGCGTACAGATTGGTCTTTGACCATCGCTTTGACTTTGGCATCTTGTAGCGCTTTATTTTTTGCCAATTGCTCAATGGTCAATGGATTTGCATCTTGAGGTTGACCATTAGGATTGACGGTTGCCGCCACTTTAATGATGCCCGGTTTATTGGCAGGAATGGTATGCGGCACAGGATTTGGAGGAGGTGTTGCAGTCGTTGCTTGAGCAGCAGGGGCTACAGCAGGTGCAGGAGCCGGTTCTTCAGCCCATGCAGTTGAACAAATTAAAGATAAGCCCAGTAAACTAGAAACAACGACGCGCATGAACCTTATCCTTTAGGAAATGCTTTGTTAAATGGTTTGACATCAATTTGGCCATAAATCCCTTCTTTGAGGAAAGGTTCATCTGCCAACCATTGGTCTAAGTCTTCACGACTATCAAAATCGACAATGATCGTACTGCCATAAAAACCAGCTTGTGGGTTTGCCGGATCTTTAGGCATCGCACCTGCAACAATCAGACGACCTTCATCATCAAGTTTTTGTAGACGTTCAAGATGTTGAGGACGAACCGCAAGGCGCTTTTCTACTGTACCTTCATTATCTGTACAGCTTACGACGAATAATGGCATGACTTTTCCTGATTTTTGACCGAATGGATTATTCTGAGGTCTTAAAGTATTTACGTAATACAATAAACTGAATAATGATAAAGGAAAACATCACGATCATGTCACCAAAAGCAGTGAATTCACCCCAATATTTTCCGTCTGCAAACAAATAAGCGAAAAAGGTGTGTAAACATGACATCACCACGAACATTGCAGCCCATGCATAGTTCAATCGTTTCCAACCGACAGCGGTTAAATTTAAGACTGGACCAAATAAACGTTCGATGAGCGGTTTCTTATCTTTACTAAACAGTGGAGAAAGTAAAAACGCCCCTGCAAAAACTAAGTTCAGTAAAACGGCTTTTAAGCGAATATAAAAATCATCACTTAACATCAGGGTAATACCACCAAAAATCACGGTCATGAACAACACAATCCATTGTTGTTTATCTAGACGGAATTTTTGCATGACAAACAATGCACCATAAACCACAAGCATGGAAATGATGAGACCTGATGTTGCCACAAGAATGTTATTGTTATCGACACCCCCAGCAGAACCAATCAATTGTAATAATGGGTGCTGTGTATCTTTTGGATCTACAGTTTTATATAAATAAAAGAAAATAATGAGTGGCACAAAGTCTAAAAGTGCTTTCATGTTAGAGTATCTAAATCTGATCAAATAAATGACATAGTATAGAGATGCAAGGCGTAGATTTACATACACACAGTAATATTTCTGATGGTACTTTGTCACCAGAGGCTCTGGTGCAGGCTGCAAGTGCTATTGGAATTCATACGCTGGCTTTGACTGATCACGATACGATGGACGGTTTGTTGGCTGCAGAGCAGGTTGCGCATGAATTAAAGCTGCAATTAATCTCTGGTGTGGAGATTTCTAGCCAGTGGTCGAGACCTGCGACCAAAAAAAGTTATGGTGTGCATATCGTCGCTTTAAATATGCAAAATCCTGCGCCCTTACAAGCCTTATTGATGGATCAAAAGCGTATTCGAGCGGAACGTGCTCGGCAGATTTGTGACTTACTGATACCGTTAATTGGTCAAGATATTTATAGCGATGTGATTGCCAAGGTTGACCATATACCAGATCGGGTTACACGTACGCATATTGCCAAAACTTTGGTGGAAAAGGGGGTAGTTTCACGTCCACAACAAGCTTTTGATAAATATATTAAAGAAGGTAAAAAAGCTTTTGTAAAATTTGAAGGTCCGAGTCTTGCTGAAACCATTGAGGTGATTCATGCCAGTGGTGGCTTTGCAGTGTTGGCGCATCCAACGCGTTATGATTTATCTGCGACCAATATTCGTTATTTGATTGAAATCTTTGCTGAAGCGGGCGGTGATGCAGTGGAATTACCACCGGCAATTGAGCCATTATCGACTCGTCAAATGGTGGATCGTATGATTGCTGCCTTTAACTTAAAAGTTTCTGTTGGGAGTGATTTTCATGGTGATAATATGCCATGGATTAAACTCGGCAACATCCCTCGAGTGAAAGAAGGGCAAGTTGGAATCTGGGAGAGCTTTGCTTAAATGCTCTCACTTACATATCTTCGATATACCAAAAAAGTGTACGACAAAGCTATGTAAGCGAGGGTTTAGACCCATTGATCAATTACAGTAAATTGTGATCTTTGGCTTGAATCGGTGGTGGGGTGGGTTTTCCTAAAGTCCCCAGTAATTCAATTTCAATAGTACGCACCATCGAGTCCAAAGGAAGGTCATTACTTTGTGTACCAAAGGGCTCTTCAATCTCTGAACTCAGCGCATCTAAGCCTAAAAAGGTATAGGCCAAAATCCCCACTAAAAGGGGAGTCGCTAGACCTAAAGTAGACCCCAAGCTAAAGGGTAAGACAAAACAGAAAAAATAAACGGTTCGATTCAGCAAGACCGAATAAGCAAACGGTAATGGCGTAGTGGCAATACGGTCACAGCCGGTTTGTACGGTACTGAGTTCCATCACATGCTGATTCATCTGGGTATAAATAATATCTGAAATTTCACCATCTTTGAGCGCCTGCATCAGCTCCCATTGAATCAAACTCAATGTGTACTGCGGTGCATTGGCTTGTTGGTATAACTGAGTGATGGCATTCGCGCTCATGCCGCTGGTTTCAACTAGTTCAGTGGGGTTGGCGGTTTGATGGCGGAGTCGGTCACGCAAAACATTGGCAAACACAATCACATGTTGGATCACACGTTCACGACGGCCTTGACTGAGTAAACGGCAGTCACGGTCAAAATGGCGTGCATTGGCAATCAAAATGCCCCATAAACGCCGAGCTTCCCACCAACGGTCATAGCAAGCTGAATTTTTAAAGCCTAAAAAAATCGACAGCACGACACCAATTAGGGTAAAGCCGACCAAAGGAAATTCGGTAAAATGGAAGATATCGACATAGGATAAGCCGCCCACAATGGCAGACAGCAACATAACGATCCCGAGCGGTGGTAAAACCTTAGGTAAAATCGTTCCTCGCCAAGAAAATAGCAGTTTAAAAATACTCGGTTGGTCACGGACGATCATGTTCGAATGATAATTTCTAGTTTTAAAAAATTATGATGATCTTCGGGTTTGCTCAAGCGCTTGTCAATAACTGTTTCATGCAGATAAGTGTGCTTGGAGCAAGCCATGTTCAGCAAAGGAAAAACTCCCTTCTGTTGAGATAATACAATGATCGATCAGTCGAATTTCCACCAGCTGACAAGCCTGCTGAATAAGTCGAGTCAATTCCAGATCGGCAGCAGAGGGTTCTGCACGACCGAAAGGATGATTATGTGCAATGACAATACTGCTGGCGTGTTCAGAAATGGCATAACGCAGCAGTTGATTGATGGAAATTTCACAGGTATTGAGGCTGCCATAAAAAAGTTTTTTAAAGTTTATTTTTCTTAAATGCGCATCTAGACAAAGCACGCCAAAGACTTCTTGACGTTCCGATAAAAATTCAAAGCGAAGAAAATTTTGTAATTGTTCAGAATGTTGCAATTCTAAGGCTTCATTTTGAAAATGTTGACTCACATAGCGTTTGCCGAGTTCTTTTACTGCCATGAGCTGCGCATATTTACTGTTTCCAATGCCATGAAACTGGCGTAAATCCTCAAGTGAAGCATCCATCAGTGCTTGCAACTGGCCAAAATGTTGGATCAGGAGTCGTGCGAGCTCGACAGCAGAATGCTGCTGGGAACCAGAGCGTAGGAAAATAGCCAGTAACTCAGCATCGGATAAACTTTGTGCGCCTTGTTGAATCAGGCGCTCACGTGGGCGCTCTTGTTCAGGCCAATTTTTAATTGAATTATTCATTATTCTTAGACTTTTTTATTATCAGTCAATCGGCTTTTTCACAGCAGATTCTTGGGTCAGTGCATATTTAATGCTATTGTGAGCGCCACTGCAACAGATAGGTAGCCTGTTCGTGAGCTTTGATTTAAGTGTAATGCCCACAAAAAATATTCTTTTAGGTGTCACTGGTGGTATCGCAGCCTATAAAAGTGCCATTCTTGTCCGTCGGTTAAAAGATGCCGGATTTGATGTGCGCGTGGTGATGACTCAAGGTGCGCAAGCCTTTGTGACCCCGCTAACGTTTCAGGCGCTTTCAGGCAACCCTGTACATACCGAATTACTCAATCCTGAAGCAGAAGCGGGCATGGGGCATATTGAATTGGCACGTTGGGCTGATTTGGTGTTGGTTGCTCCTGCAAGTTGCGACACGCTGGCAAAATTTGCGGCGGGTTTAGCAGATGATCTTCTTTCGACACTTTATCTTGCTACAAAAGCACCCGTCTGGGTTGCCCCTGCGATGAATCAGCAAATGTGGGCAGCCAAAGCGACACAGCGTAATTTAAATACACTGGTTGAAGATGGCGTACATGTGATTATGCCCGATGCCGGTTCTCAAGCCTGTGGAGATGTAGGCTTAGGACGTATGCCTGAGCCAGAAGATTTGGCGGATCAAGTGACGGCCTATTTTCATCAAGCACAGCGAGCCATTGCTGAAAAATTTGGCATGCTTGCAGGCAAACATGTGGCGATTACAGCTGGTCCTACACGTGAGTCGATAGATCCTGTACGTTATATTTCTAACCACAGCACAGGTAAAATGGGGTTCGCACTGGCAGCGGCTTGTTATGCGGCTGGTGCTAAAGTAACGCTGATCGCAGGACCTGTCAGTTTAGATACACCAAATGGTGTGCGACGGATTAATGTGCAGTCTGCAATTAAAATGTTAGAGACCAGTCTGCAAATGTTGGATGAAGGCTGTGATATTTTTATCGCAACAGCAGCTGTTGCCGATTATCGCGTGGCAGAAGTTGCAGAGCATAAAATCAAAAAAGCTGGTGATGAACTCAATGTGGCATTAATTAAAAACCCAGATATCGTTGCAACAATTGCGCAGCAGTCAAAACGTCCATTTATGGTTGGATTTGCTGCCGAGACACGCAATGTCGAGGAGTATGCTGCAGGCAAACTTGTGGCGAAAAAACTCGATATGATCGCTTGCAATGATGTCTCACGTAAAGATATTGGTTTTGCTTCTGATGAAAACGCCATGACCGTGTTCTTCGCAGATCAATATCAAATGGAAAAGCGTGATTTAGAGAAAGCGTCAAAACAAGAAATTGCACAGCAATTGGTGGAAGCTATACATGATGCGCTACATCATGAGCCTGAAACGGATGATGAATAATTTCAGTTGATTCCTCAAAATCCCCGCAATGTTCGGGGATTTTTTATGGCGCTTTTATGATGTTTTGTTTAAGGCTCTATATTGGATAAATTACGATGGGTTCAGTTTCATGTTGAAAATTTGAAGGCTAGGAAACCACTACCAAAATGGTCATTTTCAACAAAAATATGTCAGCAAAAGACCAAGGCTGTCAGTGTTTTAAAACATCAAAAATGCAATTTAAGTGATTGATATCAAAATTAAATATAAAATTGAGAAATCTTGATAATTTGGCTTGTACTGTGTGTTTTATTAGCTATTATGAAGCAAACAATGAGGAATGTTTGGATCGGAATCTGTGATCGGTCTGACTTTTTCATCAAGAATAAATGCATCATGGGGGATGCAATATGTTTCGATGGCTCACCATTTTTTTACTGTTGAGTTTGGCTGGTTGTAGTTATTTTGTCTCGACAGATGAATTATCTCGGCAGATTGAGCAGCAGATGCAGCACGAGTTTGATCAGAATCCAGATTATCGGCAGTACCATTTACGGATTCAAAATATAAAAGTATTAGAGCGTAAGGTATTAAGCTTTAAGGCTCAGGCGACGTTGCAATACGATGGTCAGCCTTACACTGTTTTGGTTGAGATTTACAAAGATTTGCAAGGTTATGCATGGAAAATAGATGAAGAACAATTTGCCTTCATTGACGAAGCTGAAATTGCAAAATATCAGGCGCAGTTAGATCAAGAGTTGAATCATTTGGTTGAAGAATTGGAACAACCAACCGAGGAAATTGAACCTGTTACATCGACGCCTGAGAGTTACGTGGGTTTGCGTGAGGAAGAAGATCCATCCGATTATCAATGGACTGGCTATGATGATGAACCTTTTCCCAAAGGGAACATTACGGTCAATAGTCATTGAGTGATGATTCTGATTGCTTAGATGATTTAGCTGAGTTGTGACGATGTTGCCAAACACGTACTTGGTGAGGCATGAAAATAAAAAAGCCCGCAAAATAGCGGGCTTTTACTTTTACAGAATTAATCTTCTAAAACGACTTTAGGATGATCACGTAAATAGTCTTCTGTACGTTGCATTGCATCTTTAATATTTTGGATGGCATTTTCCACATCGGCAAAGGTTTTGGCATTGCCACCACTTAAAGCCTGACGCCATTTTCGAGCACCTGGTAGATTTTGGAATAAACCTAAAATATGACGGGTAATGATAGAAAGCGGCGCACCTTCTTCCATGCGTTTAGCAATATATGGCAGCATCTGCTCGATAATATCGAAACGGTTGGGTAGTTCGAGATCCCAAAGCTGACCGATCTCAGCCAATAAGTATGGGTTGTGATAAGCCTCACGGCCAATCATCACGCCATCAACATGTTGTAAATGTTGCTGTGTTTCAGCAAAGGTTTTCACCCCACCATTAATTTCGATCAATAAATTTGGACGTTCTTGTTTCAGACGATAAACATCTTCATAACGTAAAGGTGGTACATCACGGTTTTCTTTTGGTGACAAACCTTGCAGCAGGGCAATACGCGCATGCACGATAAAATTGTCACAGCCAGTCTTTGCAACTGTATCAACAAAATGCAGCATTTCTTCATAAGACTGCATGTCATCAATCCCGATGCGGTGTTTCACGGTCACTGGAATATCAACAGCATTTCGCATTTCAGTAATACATTCTGCAACCAAATCAGGCTCTGCCATCAAGCATGCGCCAATTTTATTGTTCTGAACGCGGTCACTCGGACAGCCGACATTGAGGTTCACTTCATCATAACCCCAGTCCTGTGCCATCTTGGTACAGGTTGCTAAATCTTTAGGATTTGAACCGCCAAGCTGTAACACAATCGGGTGTTCTTCGTTGTTATAGTCCAAATGACGATTCGCACCACCAAATAAAATCGCACCTGTGGTGACCATCTCGGTGTAGAGAATCACATTAGGGTTAAACAAACGTGCAAAGAAACGATAGTCACGAGTCGTCCAATCCATCATAGGTGCAACGGATATACGTGGAAGCCTTGATATACCTGCGTTTTGTTTTAAATCAGTCATTTAAGCACCTATGAACATTCGTATCATTTACGATAAATTTGTATCTTTTCCTATCTTTTTGCAACTCTTGCAACTATATTTGCAACCATTCCCCGTTGAATTGAAAAATAGTTGCAAGCATGGGCTATATCACAGAGTTAAAATCCAAAACTAAAGGCACCAGATACAAGGCTGTGATCAATATTCGCAAGCCAAGTGAGGGTATCGAGTACTTTGATACTGAAACATTTAGTACCAGAGCTTTGGCAAAAGCGTGGCTAAAAAGAGAAGAGGACAGATTAGAAAAGAATCCTCACTTGTTGTCAACTGACAAAGATGCTGTGGCAGCTGGAGCCATGTCTTTAGCATCTGCAATTACCAGATATAAATCCGAAATTTCAGACTATGGCAGAACAAAGGCATTCACACTTGATATGCTGAAAAAGTTCGATATTGCTCAAAAGCCTATTTCAGAACTGAAGCGTACTGACTATGCAGACCATGCTTTGCGTAGACGTGATGGCTATAGGAATGAAAATTATGAATTAAAGCCAATTGAGCCAAGCACAATACTTCACGAGTTTCAGTGCATGAAATCGGTATTAGATCATGCCGAATTACTCTGGGGTGTAGAGATTGACTTCAATGAGTATGAAAAGGCTGTGAGAGGTCTTAGAAAGTCCCGTGTGATTTCAGAGTCAAAAGAGCGTGACAGGTTGCCAACGTCTAAAGAGCTGCAGGATCTGACCACGTATTCATACATAGATTTTCATTTAAAGAATTATTCAAATACGCCACTGTATTTGATTATGTGGCTAGATATATACACAGGCCGTCGGCTTGGAGAATTGCCACGGCTTGAAATTCAACACTACGATCGTGAAAACAAAAAATGGTACCTGGAGGCAGTGAAACATCCGACCAAAAAAAACAATGACAAATGGTTTGTGGTTTCAGATGAAGCAGCCGAAATCATTGATGAATTATTGAAACCTGAAATCCGTAAAAAAATGCTCTTACGTGGTGGTGATGAACGGTACCTAATCCCGACTCATGAAGAAAATATTGCCCGTCATTGGCAGAAAATTAAGAAACAAGCAGGCATTGATGATTTACGTTTTCATGACCTTCGACATGAGGCCGCTACACGATTGGCAGAGCAGGGTTTAACAATACCGCAGATCCAGCAGTACACTTTGCATGATGATTGGAATAGTCTGAAACGGTATGTCAATTTAGATATTATTCGAAAGGACTTACTTACTTATCGGCAAGCCATTGAAGAAATTAATAAAGTGTTATTGGTAAGTATTGTTAGATAGCTCTGTTAAAGCTTAGTAGATAAGAAAATATTACTTTAATCTTGCTTGTTTAATGTGCTATAAGTGTTGAAAAGAAAAATGTGGAGTCAAAAGATGCTTTATATGTATTAATAGAAATAATAAAAATATTTCAACCATTTTTTGTACTATAATGTATAATCATCGACCAAAATTAACTTTATTGAGTTTTTTGTAAAGATTCATTGAATTTTCACAAAGAATTGCCATATATATAATATGAGGCTTACCTTTGGACGATGCTATTAAAGATATTTATTTGCGAGTTTTACATATTGCAAATAAATTTTTAAAAGAAAGTAAAATTGTTTCATTGAACATTGAATACTTGAGTGAAATTGATCCAAGCGCTGAAGAAGTCGCTAAGATCATGCACCAATTAGCCAATATTCTTGAGGATCTTGAGTGTGAAGATCAAAATATTACTTTGAATGTTAAGCAATGCATCTGGGTAATAGAAGGCATTGCTAACGCCATAGTGGCGGGCGAGTCAACAGAGGAAATGGAAAGTTTATACTCTAAACTCGAAAAACATGTAAATGTTCCTGTTCCGCTATAGACTTTAAATTGACTGAGGAATGATTATGAAAGACTTTAAAGCAATCCGTCGTGAATATTTAATCAGCAAAGCTAATCAATTATTAGATCGCGCAGATTTGTTAGTTGATCGAATTATTGCTAATGCACACACTGCTGAACAAAATAAGACACAAAAGGCTAAGAAAGCTGCTTAATCTTTTGTAAAGAATACTAAAAAGCCTCTTGATTAGAGGCTTTTTTATGGCTTTGGAATTGGTTTATTGTCGAAAACCAGTTTGTTCTTCTTCCTCGGTACCTGATCCCAACACATGAGGAAAATATTGCACGTCATTGGCAGAAAATTAAGAAACAAGCCGGCATTGATGATTTACGTTTTCATGACCTTCGGCATGAAGCAGCAACACGTTTGGCAGAGCAGGGCTTAACGGTACCGCAGATCCAGCAGTACACTTTGCATGATGATTGGAATAGTCTTAAACGCTATGTCAATTTAGATATTATTCGAAAGGATCTGCTCACATACAAGCAAGCCATTGAATATGCAAAAACCACTGGTTTTGCTGAGGCCATTAAAAAAGCCTCTGATTAAGAGGCTTTCGATTAACTCTGGGTTAGCTTTTCTTGATTCGACTTGCTTTAACGTTTGTAAGCACTTCATCAACGAGGTCATGCAATATTTTTGCGGCACTGTCTAGTTTGTCAGTGCGTGTCCCACTTAAGCATAGACTAATGCCATTACCTGCAATTATGGTGACGAATTGCATCGCAGACAAGGGTGCATCTTTTGCAATTTCATTGAATGTCGGCACGATATAGCCACCGAAAATTTGATCGGCAACTTGTTTAGCATCACCTTCTAAAACATTATTTACTTCAATTACTTTTGCATCCATCACGCCACCGCCATTTTTTTAATTTTATTAAACGTCTTTGCATCCAATTCCTTTTCAGCAACCTTGAAAAAACGCATCGCCAGCTCCTGCGTTGAGTGATTATTTTTCTTCATGATCTTGGCATCTTGATCAAGCAAAGTGACAGTCTGGTTGATGCGTGTCAGCATAGAATTGACTTGTGACAATTCAATATTCAGTAAAGCAATTGAATTGCCGTTTTTGCATTTGTCCTTGGCTTCAATCAAGCCTGCACGTTTGGCTTTGAGTTGGTCACGTAGATCTAAAAGATCATCACGGCTAAATTGTTGGCTCAGTTTCAAAGGGCTAAGTTCTAACAATTGTTCTTGTGCATTTTCGATTTTCATTATGCTGATTCCTCTATTTGTAAAATTTTGAACTCTAAATCCGCTACTTTTTGAGCTATTTCATTAAAACGTTGACCTTGTTCAATCAGGATCTGAGCCTGTTTGCTTTGGATGGTCTTGATATGAATAAACTGTTTAGCCTGGTGAACTGCATCATCAAGCGCATTGTGTGGCACGCCCTCAAATGCAACACTCACACGTGGCGACATCTCAAGAAACGTGCGAAAACACATTTCTTGCCAAAACTTCCATGGCTGGCGCATGTCAAAATAATTCAATGCATTATTAATCCAACGAATATCTGCAATAGAGCCTTTAGACCAGATTTGCGTACACTCATTCACTTTGTAGAATCGCACAAGAGCTGCAAGCGCATCTTGAATATCATGCTCGCCACTAAACGCATCTTTCTTAGCAATCGGGTCTTGCTGATCCCACCAATCAAGTGTCGATTGGTCCACCGAAAAACCGTGTGCTTTGGCGCTTTCAATATCAATCTGCACATGAAAAAATTTATGAATTTCAGCATCATCAAATACAACAGCGCCAATACTGAGCAAAACAGGACGCTCACCAATACCAAGCGTTTCACAATCAACCATTAATTTTTTCATACTGAAATTCCTTTTTTTAATTTCGCTATTTTGTCATTTTGCGCTTTAGTGAATGCTTTTTTGCAGACACAGCACAGGTGGTCTTTACCTTGCTTTCTAATCACAAATGTTTGTTCGCCATGTTTTTTACAGCGACCAATGAATTCTTTTTTTCCCTTTTCCCAAGCTTGTTCACGCGCATGGCGATTAAACAAAACACGGTTTTCGCTTAGATCGGGTGAGTATGTTGGTTCTGCAGGTTTATCAATGACACGCGGTTTTTGTTTAGCTGTTTGGCTTTCACGTACTGCACTAAACATAATTTCGCGCATGGTGGTTTGTGCTGTGCGACCGTATTCATGTTTTTTAGACGATAGCTCAGAGTGACCAAATGGAATCTGATCTGGTTCAGATTTGCCCTGAGCCTTCAGGAAGTCGTCGACTTGTTGAGCAAGGGCAATGGATTTGCCCTTTTTGATAAAAACGTCATGGTCTAAATTAGTGTGCATACTGTTCACCATTCATGGCTTTATGATCGTGCTGAGCCAATGCAGTTTGCTGATCGATATACACAGCAAGATCATGCAAATTGACCATCCAAGATGCTTTCTGTTTTTCGCCTAAACGGATCACAGGGAACGGCAATTCTTGTTTCACTGCTTTACGTTTGGCAATTTCAAGTGACATGTGGCTCAAGTAGTCTTCAACCACATTTTCAAGTGGGACCACTGGAGACATGTAGCGCAACACAAGCATCGTGTACGTGTTGATAACTGGAGCAAATTTACCTTTCACTTCAATTCCCCTAGTTCCTTGAAGATACGTTCAGCCGTTTTTACATCAACGGTTGCAGGTACCACATGCTGGCCAGGCATGTGAAAAGTAATCACATGCGCACCATTGTTATTACGGATCACCACGTTGTTCACATTGCTGATATTGATAATGTGCTGTGTGTGGTTTAAATCAGTGAATTGCAGCATCGTCGTTCTCCAGCAGCTGCTTCAATGCAGCTTGTTTTTGCTTGAGTTTGAGTTGATGTTCATACGCTTTTAAGACAATGAAAACGGAAATAATGAACATAAAAACAATGATGTAAAACGGTGCATATTCGTTCATGACACATACTCCACAGCTTTTAGTGCTGCATTTAAATGTTTTTCTTCATCGGACAAATAGCTCAAATACTCTTCATCAATTTCTTTAAGCATGCATTCGCAGCATTTTGATGGATGATGTTCACAGCCTTCAGGTTCAGGCTGCTCAACTTCAGCAATTAGGCAATGGCAGCACTGTTCATCAATAAAATTAGGGCATTTATCTGCACACGGATGTTTAGGCATGATCACTCCACAATTTTTTTGATTGCTCTTCTTTGAGCTGCTTTAGTTTTTTTCGCGCATCAATCAATTCAGATAGAGATTTTTTCCAAGCTTCAACATCTCTTAGCTGGGATGGCAGTGGCTGTGTGCTGCAGCGGCATAAATAAACAAGATCTTTATTCTCAGAATATCCACCGATGTAGTAGTGAAGTGCAAAAAGACTCACGTGACCCGAAAATTCAAAAAAAACATGAAAGTCATCGCTATTTGCATCAAATGCATCTTTCATCAATGCTTTAACTGCAGCATTGATTTTTTGCTTTAGCGCGGGAATTTGATTATTCATGCTGATTCCTCAATAAGTTGATTTCGGTAAATACGACGGACCTTTTTTTCCAAAGTCTGTTTTTCGATTTGATTCAGTTCTTCAGCTTCAAAAGCTGCTTGAATGAACGCTAAGGCTTGAGATTGGGCATCCAGTAATGCAGCGCTTGAAAGTGCATTAAGTAAATTTTCGATAGCTGCATTAATCTGATTCATGCTGTTTTCACGACACATAACTTTCTCCAGATTCGAGCAAAAAGACTGATCTTTGCTGGCTGAGCGAAATCTTCAGCTTGAAGGCGTTTGATGATGATTGTGTCAAAAGTTGATTTTTTCATTAAATAAATCACCTTATAGGTTATTTGATAGGTGAATTATTGATTTATAAAATCAACCTTGTCAATACCTATTGGGTGATTAAATTTAATTTTAGGTGATTTTATTGCATTGATTTATTGTACGAAAGAATATTTTTTTTAATAAAATTACTTAAAAGTAAATTTTAGGAATAAAAAAAGGTGGCATTTGCCACCTTTTAATCATATTTAAGCTACTTAATTTGGCTCGGAGAAATAAACATTTTCACTGGAGAAATTCGTGCAATCTTATCTTTAAGGATACGATCATTAGAACCATCAACTGAATCAATGCTTATCAATATATCTTCTTCACGTTGGAATTCACCAGCGTAAATTGAGCCATCTTTACAAAATATTAGGACTTCCTCACCAGGTATCGGTATACCTGCAAACTCACACACAATTGCATAACCATTTCGATATGGTTTTGAAAATCCTGTACCACGAATCAAGTACGCTATTGGATTATTGATACCCGCTGGAAGATTAATGTTCTTTACTTCTTCAATATTATCGCTGACTGCCAACTCTTCACCTTTGGACATTTTTAAAATGTTTTTAAGTGGCACTATTCTAAGCACATCGTTTTGATCAATACTAGGGTGATTAGTTGATTTATTTCTAATTTTTTTATCTGATACGACATGATCTGTCGCGTGGTTAGATTGAACAATGTTTTTAATGGTAAGAATATCTTGGGGGTGATCTAGCCAACCTAGTGGTAAGCCATGTGCTTCTGTCACTTTTTCGGCAAATTTATCACCAATATTTTTTTTACTATTTTTGCCTAAATATTGATTTAAGTGATTGTATTCAACACCTAATTTTTCACAAAAAGCTCTTCTGTTTTCATAGAATTCCAACATGTTGAGCAGGTTGTTTTTGCGAGTCTCGTAAACAGTCATTTGCATTTCAAATACCTATACACCAAATATTGAGGTTGATGTTCCTCCGCCTTTAATTCAGGGCCATCAGGCTCCTGAAGACTTTTACTTATTGCTATGCGGTGATTATCAAGCATAATCACATGAAAAAAAATCACTCATAAAATATTTAAATCACCTATTAGGTGTTGACTTTCAATAATTAAAAAATCAATAATGCAACAAAATAAATAACCTTTAAGGTGATTTAGTCGCATGAAAGTTGATTTCAATTTTAATGAATATATCTTGCAAATGTCTGATGAGCGCTTGGTCAAGTTTTCTCAAGATTCTGGAACTACACCGAATTACATCAAAAGACATTTGATTTACAAGAAAAAAATACCTCGTCCTGAAATGATTGATGCTTTGGTTTTTGCTTCTAGTGGTGATTTTTCTAAGCATGAATTCGTCTCTTGGTTATATGACTTAAGTAAAGCGTAGGTGATTTCATCATGAGTAAATATGATTATTTAATGAGGCTAAAATCATGATTAATAAGAAAGATAAGGTTTTGCCACTCTCTTTGGCATTACGTGCAGCAGTTTATGGAGATGGTGATCAATCATTGATGTCGTATATTGCTGAAAAGAATTGTTGGAATCTAACCACTTTTAGAAATTCCCTATGTCCTACTACCACTACCCATAAGGCCAATATTTATCATCTTGAAGCAGTACTTGCTGAAACTCGTGATCCAGGGATTATGGATAGTATATGTGCCATTCATGGCAATGCGGGCTGGTTTGAATTTCCAAAAGTTTCAGAAAATTTCGATCAGGTGAGTTATTTAAGTCGAGTTGGTGAACTAGCAAAAGAGCAGGGTGCATTAGCTCAGTCGATAGCGAATGCAGTAGCAGACGGTCGGATCACTAAGGTTGAAGAGGATGAGATTTACCAGGAAGTACTGGATCTTGTTCGAGTAGCTACATCTTTGCTGGCTATGGTCAAAAAACAACGTGAGCAGGTGGCGTAATGGTAAAGCCTAGATTCCAATTGGATGACGTTAAAGCCAAAGCGCAAGGTCTTTGGGCCGATACGATTTTTCCAAGATTCAATATCGATGTGCGATTTAAGAAAAAAACGCCATGTCCAGCATGTGGTGGTCGTGATCGCTTTCGTTATGACGACAAAAATGGCAATGGTGATTATATCTGCCAGCACTGTGGCGCTGGTGACGGCTTTAGTTTGATTCAAAAAGTGACGGGCTTGTCCTTTCCTGAATCCATTGCAGAAGTTGCAGCCATTGTCGGACTTGATGCAACGTCAAATATCACAGATGCAGACCGTGAAAAATGGCGTAAAGAAAAAGAGTTACGTGATAAAGAACAGCGTGAACTTGAGCGCAAGCTTCAGGAGAACATTGCACGTAAAGCAGAAAGCATTTTCCGCAATGCTTATTTGGGTGATTTCAGCCTTTATTTGAAAAATAAGCAAATAGACAAGGACCCAAAAATCAAGATTACGCATGACGGTAACTTACTGATCCCTGCATACGATGAGCACGGCAAAATGTGGAATGTGCAAACAATCACACCAGATGGCCAAAAGTTTTTTATTACTGATGCTGGAGGTCGTACTGGTGGGTGCTTCTTTATGATCGGTGAAGTACAGCCTGATTTGTATGACGTTCACATCATCTGCATTGCGGAAGGTTATGCAACCGGTATGTCTATTCACATGGCAACAGGTCATCCAGTCGCGCTTTCATTCGTTGCAAATAATTTACCAAAAGTGGGTGCAGTATTGCGCCAAAAATATCCGAATGCTGTGTTTGTCTACTGTGCTGATGATGATTCAGCTAAAGAAAATACGGGATTAAAGTATGCCGAAGAAGCACAAGCCATAACAGGTGGCATCATTGTACTGCCTGATTTCACCAAAATTAAGGAGTCAGTTGCATGAATTCTAAGGTCTATACAGACTTCAACGATCTGCATGTCAATTGCGGACTCGACGAAGTCGAAAAGCAGATCCGTTCAGCTATTTCTTCTATTCAGATTTCCCCCGCACCCCCAAGTAATGCAACCAACAATTTTTGGGGGCAAGATCCCGATTTTGAACAAATCGATGTTGTTGAACAAAGTGGGGGCGCGGGTATTTCGCAGGAAAATACTGATCAATCTGAGCCTTCACCTGAAAATCAAATGGAAAAATGGATTGCACGATTCTGCTTAATCGAAGGGGAAACCAACGTTTGGGATGATTACGGCAAAAAGATTTGGAAAAAAACCGCATTTCAGACCATGTTAGGTGGCAAGAAAGTCTTTGATCAGTGGAATTCACATCCAAAACGTAAAACCATTTCATCAGATGATGCAGCTGGGCGTGCAACGGATGAAGGTCATCTCAAAGCAAAAGAGATGATCGAGAGATTCATCATGCTTGAAGGTAAAAAAGCATGTTGGGATACATTTCGTCGTGAGCTTGTCGGAACGGATGTTATGAAAGAAAACTGGGCAGGTGCTTATGATGTATGGGCTAAGTCCAGAGAAAAACGCATGATTTGGCATGAAGATTTGGTTTTTGTGCCCAGCATGCATATCGGTAAAGGCCAGATCAATACTTATGAGGGTATGGATATTTCACCCATATTGGATGATAAAAATCAGATTATTCAACAGTCTGATGCATTTGAGTTGTGCATTCCAATTATTAACTTGGTCAAGTTTTTATGTGGTCGTGAAACGACTGCTTATGAATGGCTGATGAAATGGTTGGCCTATCCGCTTCAGCATCCAGGTGCAAAAATGAATACCTCAGTTTTACTGTGTAGTAAGGTTCAAGGCTCAGGTAAGTCTTTATTTTTTGAAAAGATCATGACAAGGATTTATGGTGAAGTTTACTCTGTTACATTGGGTCAAAATGGTCTTGAATCCATCTATACCGATTGGGCTGAGCGTAAGCTGTACTGCTTATTTGAAGAAATATTTAACAATAAGTCTAAGTTCGGCATGATGGGTCTGATCAAACACATGATCACAGGTGAAAAGATCCGTATTGAGAAAAAGTTCATGTCTGGTTATTCACAGAATAACCACATTAACTGTGTGTTCTTATCCAATGAAGTACAGCCATTGGCTATTGAAGAACGTGACCGTCGATTCTTGGTACTCGAGCCAAATCAAAAATTAGGTGATGACCTAAAAGGATTGATTGAAAACTGTCTTGAACCTGACAGCAAAGCAATCAGTGCGTTCTATACCTACTTGTTGTCCATGGATCTGACTGACTTCACGCCATACACAGAGCCACCAATGACCAAAGCCAAACAAGAAATCATTCAGTTTGGTTTACCAGGCTGGAAATTATTCTTAGATGATTGGCGAGCGGGATTATTAGAGCATCCATTTGTTTGTTGTCTCTCAGATGATTTGTACATGGCTTACCGGCAGTGGTGCCATAAGAATGGAGAAAAAGCGATTCCATCTAACAAGTTCTTAAACTTGATTGCATCTGAGCGTGTCGTGGCCAAAGGGCATGGACGGATCTATGAAGATGTTGTTACTGGTGGTAGTTATCAGGAAAAGCGCAAAGAGGTGCAAAGGCGCATGGTATTTACTGCGAATCCACCTGAAGGCGTAAAAAGAGCAGATTGGCTGAGTGGACAAGTGAAAGAATTTCGTGCTAAGTTAAAAGGAGACCATGATGTCCCTAACGTACTATAAAATATCAATAATTGTTACGGGTGTTACGGGTCTGTTACGGGCTTTTTCGCTACCCCGTAACACTGTCAACGCCTTATCCCACCTACATTACAGACACCCTGTTACGGCTGTTACGGGCTTATGCGCGCGCGCGCACGGGAGAAAAATTTTTATTCGCTTATATTTATTCAATTCTATATCTATTGAATATTTCCCCGCGCGAGGTGATTTACCCCGTAACACCCGTAACACTCGTAACAACACTTGATTTTATTAATATTTTTTAAGTGTGTACACGTAACATACCCGTAACATTCAAGTGTGTACCCGTAACAATGGTTAAAAAGTCAACAAGGTTAAAGATAATGGAAAAATATTTACGCTTGTTAAATCCTAAAACAACAAATTTCGATGCAATCGGTGGCGGTAATTTTGGTGCATTGACCCGTGAAGATGTATTAATGGCGATCAGTTATGCACGTTTATCGTCAAAACAAGTGAAGTTGATTCGTATGTATGCCTTCGGTGACAATACGATTGAAGTGATTACTGAACAGGCTCAGGTACTTGAGACTGAATACTGCTATCAAAATCATATTGATCATGCCACTGCATTGCGTGTTGCATTGATTGAACTGTTCGCATGTCCAGCAACATACAAGCCATCTGAAAGAAACCGTGCTGTTCTTGCTGGATTGTCTCGAATGAAGATCCAACGAGTGGTTGGCAGTTTGATTGATGATTATCGAAAAGATATAGCGGTTGATTTGAAGGATGCAATGCAAAAGGTTAAGAGACAAATAAATAAACTGATGGATAATGAAATATATTAAATCACCTAAAAGTTGATTTTATGTATTGACAGGTGAGCCAGAAATAAACTACATTTCTCCACAATGCAAAACTGTATTTAAAGCGCTGTAAGTTCTTAAGAGTCTCTCCCCAGAGGCTCTTTTTTTATGGCTGTATGTCAGGCGCGGGGCAGGGCATACAGTCTTTTTTTAAGGATGACCGCATGGCAAACAATCAGATGATCGTTCGCATCTCAGTGCAGATGCCTAAACGTCGAATGGTATTGCTCACAGCGCTTCATGCAGTGGACAAGATCATTCAACTGAAAGCAACACAGAAACTGCGTGAATTAATTATTAAACGTTCCATCAAAGTTACTCCGGTGAAACATGAACAAAGCACCACAGAAAGCTAAGCGTCCATGTCTGTCATCGGGCTGTAAGGACTTTGCATCGAACAAAGGATATTGCGACAAACATCAGAGCAGAGTGAAGCAACGTGATCGTGATCGCGGGACTGCACATCAGCGTGGCTATGATGCTGAGTGGAAAAAACATCGTGACCAATTCTTGTTGGAACATCCACTGTGTGTTGAGTGTCGTCGCAAAGGTTATGTGATGCCAGCAACGGTGGTCGATCACATCATTCCACACAAGGGTGATAAGGATCTGTTCTGGAACAAATCAAACTGGCAACCATTATGTGAAACACACCATAACATCAAGACTGCATCAGAGGATCGTGGTGCTTGGATGCCAGTAGTGAACAAGCCTGTGATAGATCCTGATCGAATGAATCCTTTCAAAGTTGGTGACACAGTGACCATTGCAAATGATGTGATCCTCAGCCGACTTGGTTGTACTGATCAGGATCGATGGGAAGTACTCGATGTGCTCAATGAAAAGATTCTCGAAGTATCCAACGGCATGAAGATACAGCAACTGCATTTTTCACATTTTAAAAATATTCAAGGGGATATGGGGTCAAAAGTCTAAACCGACCTCCCACTAAAGACCGCCCCCCCATGAAATTTTCTCTCCGTGAGAAAAAATCGAAAGGGAGGGGGGTATCAGAGGTGATTTATGACTGATAAAGATTTCACATTCCAAGCTGGATCTGAACTACTGCAACCGAAGGTAGCAGTAAAGGCAAAAATCCCGCCTAAGCCTGCAGGATTGACCAAAGTTGCAAATGCAGTTTGGGAAGAGTTGGGACCAAAACTTGTTGAAGTTGGTCTGCTTAGTGAAGTGGATGGGGCAGCGTTTACATTGCTGTGCCGAAATATTTCTGACTATGAAGCTGTCTTGGCCAAGTTACAGACCGTCGATGACTTCGTGGATGAGACACCGAATAAATTTAAAGTTCAATCAGTGTGGTTCACATTACGGAACCGACTGCATGATGACATTTTGCGACTGTCCAAAGAATTTGGTCTGACTCCAGCTTCTCGAAGTGGTATGCGTGGTGCTCAGACGGATAAGAGTCAGCAATTGGGTCTTGGGTTTGAAACGCCTGAACCAACGAAACCAGAGAGTGCATTTACAGTGCGTAGACGATCATGAGCGAAAGAAATTATTTAGAAATCATGCACCAGTACTGCAAAGACGTGCAAACAGGTGTACGAATTGCAGGAAAGTTTGAAAAATTAGCAGTAAAACGTTTTCTAAATGATTTAAAACGCCAAGAAAACGACCACGATTTTCCATATTCATTCAGTGAAGAGCGCATGAATCATGTGTGTTCGTTCATTGAAAACTTGCATCACTGGAAAGGTGCTTTAGCACGTAAGCATTTCATCTTAGATCCATGGCAAGTTTTCGTTGTTGGCAACATTTTCGGCTGGGAAGATGATGACGGTATCAGACGTTTTACTGATGCTTATGTCGAAATTTCTAAGAAAAACGGGAAATCGACCCTTGCTGCTGCTATTGGTTTGTACATGTTATGCGGTGATGGTGAAGCGGGTGCTGAAGTTTATGCAGCAGCTGCCAATTATGACCAAGCAAAAATTGTGTGGCAGGATGCCAAGCAGATGGTACTGCTGAATGCTGAATTAAGAGCAATATTTGGTATTGAAACGACTCAATATGAGATTCGTTCAACCACTGGCAATGACAACAGTATTTTCCGTCCGATTGCGACAGACAAAGAAGGCAGTAAGGACGGTAAAAACGTCCATTGTGCCATTCTTGACGAAATTCATGCACATAAGGATTCTGAAACTTACGACATCATGGCAGATGGTGTCATTGCTCGTCGTGAGCCTTTGGTTTTGGGTATTACCACAGCAGGTAGTAATAAAATCGGGGTCTGTTGGCGTGAGCGCTGTAAAGTTGTCGATATTTTGTATGGTAAAGATAATTTAGAGCGTTATTTCGGCATCATTTTTACCATTGATAAGGGTGATGACTGGCGCAATCCTGCGGTTTGGCCAAAAGCCAATCCGAGTATGGGCGTAGCGTTTGACACAAATTACTTGCAAGGCAAATACAAGAAGATCAAAACCGCTGCTGAAGAAAGCCGATTTAGACAGAAAAGTTTGAATGAATGGGTGCAAGGTGCAGACAGTTGGATTGCTTCGAGTGAATGGGAGTTGATTGCAGATCCGAGCGTCACTGAAGATGATTTTAAAGGATGTATTTCGTTTGGTGGCTTAGACTTGGCAAGCAAAATGGACTTGGCAGGTTATGTGAAATGGTTCCCTAAACTGATTGATGGGCGTGTGCATTGGTATATTTTTGCGCATCAGTACATCAACTCCAACGTGGTAAATCAAAGACGTGCAATGGACGGTCAGAAACGTCCAGATGAATATTTGGATTGGGTCGAAAGCGGTCATCTGATTGAAACGCCAGGGAACGTCACTGACTTTTCACAGATTTATAAAGATGTGATCGAAAGTCATTTGCAAGCCAATATGTATGAAATTGGTTTTGACCCATGGAATGCAGCACAATTTGGTCAGGATCTGATTTCTGAAGGATTGGAAGCGATTGAAGTTCCTCAAAAGGTCAATCCATTGAGTATCGGCATGCGTTGGATGGAAGAGTTGATCCGTGATGGACGTCTTCATCATGACGGCAATCCTGTCTTGCAATGGTGTATGTGCAATATTGAGGTTAAAGAAGACAATAACAGCAACATTTTCCCGCGTAAGCCTGACAAGGCACGAAAAATTGATGCTGGCGTGGCTGCCATTATTGGTGCTACACGGGCAATGCTTTGGGATAAGTTAGAAGTTTTCGATTTGGTGCCAGGTGAAGAAGATGGAAACATTGATGACTGGTTGAATGACATGATTAAGGTGGCGAAGCGATGAGTAAAAAGCGCGATAAAGTGAAAATTCGTGATAAAACCAATCGCGATAAGCTGAAGGTTCGGGGAACTGGACCAACGCAAGACAAAACGGGGACAACCATTTGGGATCGTCCCCGTTCTGGTTTTAAGACTGCTAAACCAGTGTCATTCGACAGTGCAATGACGCTCAGTGCTGTTTTTGCATGTGTCAAAATTTTGACTGAATCTGTAGCAACCTTGCCACTGCAGATGTACAAATTAAATGCGAATGGTACTCGTGCACAAGTCAAAGATCATGACGTGATTCGCCTGCTATACAACAAGCCGAACCGGTACCAGACGAGAGTTGAATTTTTTGAACAGTTGATGCTGAACCTGGTGGCTGGAAATGCCTACATCAAAAAAGATTATTCAGGCAAAAAGTTAGTCAGCCTGCAGGTGATCAACTCAGGATCGGTGGACCCAAGTATTCGGGATGATGGCACGCCATTGTATAAGTGCAAGATTGGCAATAAAACAGTCGAATATACCGATAATGAAATCTGGCATATCAAACTTTTTGGCACGGGTTTTGTCGGGATGTCGCCAATTGCCTATGGTGCACAATCCATCGGTATTGGCCTTGCAGGAGTGGACAAGACATCGCGGTTAATGTCCAACGGTGCCAAGCCGACTGGAGCATTGAAAACAGATAAATATCTGAAAAAAGAACAGCGTGATGCGCTGCGCGGTGAATTGGATATTTTGATTAATGGTGATGATGGTGATTTGGCTGTACTCGAAGGCAATATGCAATTTGAGAAAATCAGCTTGACCCCTGCAGACCTTGAATTGATTGAAATTCGTAAATTATCAGTAGAAGAAGCTTGTCGCTACTTTGGGGTCAATCCGATCTTAATTTTTAGCACAGATTCAAGCACGACTTGGGGCAGTGGCATCGAACAATTGGTCGATGGCTTTCATAAATTTGGATTGCGTCCTTATTTGGAGCGTATCGAAGAAAGTGCCCGAATTCACTTATTGCAAAGACATGAATGGGATGAATTCGAGTTTGAATTTAAGACAAAAGACTTGCTGAGAGCTTCTTATCTTGAGCGGATTAAATCCAATAAGGACAGAATTTTATCAGGTCAGGCAAGTCCGAATCAGATACGAATGGAAGAGGGTGATACGCCTGATCCAAATGCGGATTTCTTGTTAGTACCAGTCAACATGACTACTGCCGAACGAATGAAAAAAGGCAATTATGGAGCAAAAGCTGATGAAACAAAAACTGCTAGTGCGTAATAAGGCACTGCCAAATTTGCCGAAAGTTCAATGTCGGCGTATGCCAATTGCTGTGGATAACTGTCGATTTATCAACAAAGATGAAAAGACAGGGATTGTAAAAATCAGCGGTTATGCAGTGAAGTGGGATTCGATCAACTATTACGGTGAAAAATTCATTCGTGGTGCATTTGCTGAAGTTTGTGCTGCTTTTGATGCAGGGACAAAGAAAGTTCACTGTTATTACAACCATGGGTGGAGACAATGGTACGTTGATTCCCGTCTTCCGATGCGCGTAGGGAAAATTACGCTTCTTAAGGAAGATGAAACGGGCCTTTATGTTGAAATTGAATTCACGCCAGGGCTTTCGATTGCTCAGGATGTTGCTGCCATGGTTGTACATGGCACGATTGATGGCTTCTCAATTGCGTTTTATCCACCAAATTCTTTGGATATGGAAGATAAAGGCACGCATGTAGAAATCAAACGTGCTGACATTTATGAAATCAGTGTCGTTGATGAGCCAGCTGACAATGCTGCACGAATTATCAGTGATGAAGCGATTAATGCAATTGAATCTGAAGAAGATGCTGAAGAGTTACTTCGATCAGTTGGTCTTGTTGGTGATTATGCCAAAAAGTTAATGGCTCGAATTTCTGGAATGCAGAAACTGGAGGAAACCCCAGCACCACCTGAAGCTAAAAAAGACCCTTTGGCTTGGTTAGATTCTTAATAAAAATTGTTTAAACAATGACCCGCTTTAAAAGGCGGGTTTTTCATTTTCTATGCATGGAAAAACAGTATGAAAGCACTTTCGAAACAAACAGTAGCATTGGCTATGGCTTCAATCGCTGCTCAACAGTCTCAACCTCAATCACCATTTTTGGGGTTAAATCCACGTGATACCAAAACTGCCAAGGACTTTGAACAAGCTTGTGCCGATCTGGCTGTGCGAAAAAAACAGCTTGATGATTTGATTACTCTTTATCAGGATGGCATCAAAAAATTAGATGATTTACCTGACAATATTAAAAATGACTTAGAAGCACGCTCTAATGACATTAAGAAGTTATCTGGTGAAATTGAAGATCTACAACAAAAATTGGTAGATGGTGTGCAACAGCGTGGTGCAAATCCAGATTCTGTTGCGGGTATTCTAATTCGCAATAAGAATATTGTAGACCAAGCTCAAGCAATTACCCGCGCCAAAGGCAAATTCCAGTTTGATGATCTGCATGCCCGAAATATCGTAACTTTGGCGGGGCTAGGTGATACAGCACAATTTGCACAGAGCTCCATTCCGACACCAGAGCGTGCTCTGACTTTATTGGATCTCATCGCGTTTACCCCAGTTCAAAATGAGCTTGTACCGCTATTCCGTGAATCGGCATTTGACATCATGGCGGATGAAGTTGCTGAAGCTGCAGAAAAGCCAGAATCAAATTTGGAATTTGGTGTAGTTGACCTTAAAACAGGTACGATTGCACACTGGATCAAAGTATCGATTCAGCTTATTTCTGATATGCCTGCGCTTGCAGCCTATATTGAAGGCCGTATGGCTTACGGTGTACGCCTTAAACTTGAAGCGAAAATTGTTCGTGGTGATGGTCGTGTGTCTGGCGCTCGTTCATTCATTGGTCTGATCGAAGATGGTACGCATTTAACTGTTGCTGTAAAGGATACGGACACGGCAATTGATGTACTAAACCGCAGTAAATATAAAGCGGGTGCAGCCGGTATTCTGCCAGAATACATTTTATTGAATCCTGAATCATGGGGTGCAATTGAACGTATTAAAGGCACCGATGGTCACTATGTATTTGGTGCACCAGGTGCAGCAGTTCAGCCAGTGCTTTGGAATTTGCCTGTGATTTTGACTGCTGCAATGCCAGTGGGTGGTTACTGGACGGGTAATATTACCTTAGGTGTTTCAGCATACATTCGTGAAGAAGTCGCAGTTGAGCTATCCACTGAAGATGGTGATAACTTCCGTAAAAACTTGTGTACGGTACGTGCAGAAATGCGTGCAGCTTCAGGTGTTTCAATTCCTGATGCTTGCGTTGCTGGAGATCTGCCAGCAATTGAAGAAATTGATGCGCCTGTGATTGTTGTGAATACTGTTGCAGAACTCAGCGGTACCGCTGAACCAAATAGCGTCATTATTGTACGTGTTGGCAGCGTAGCAAAAGCATCAACGGTTGCTGATGCCACTGGTGCTTGGAGTATCGAACCAAATCCATTGGCCGCAGCTGAGGAAGCGAAGGTCATTGCAGTACTAGGCGCAGCGGTTTCTGAAGCTGTAGATGTGGTCGGTCCAGCATAATAAAACTTTAAAAGAGAGCCCCTGTTTAGGGGCTTTTTTTATACCTACTTTTATGTCGCAAAAAGGCTATTTTTATGAGTAATTTAATTAACTCCACCATTGTCAAAAAGCAACTACGTGTCTTGCATAGTCGTGACGATGATTACATTGGATTACTCACCAAAGCAGCTTTAAAACATATTCAAAATTTCTTAGATCGACCACTTGAAGAAGTTACGGTCAATGGTGAATTGCATGAAGATTTGACCATTGCTGCCTTGTTGATCATCACTGATATGTACGAGAACCGAGCAGCTCAAACAGAAGTCAATTTATACGTCAATCAAGCAGTCGAAATGTACCTGCTGCCATACCGAAAAATGGGGGTGTGAGATGCATGTAGAATTTGAACAATGGTTTGAAAATAAGAGTTTCTATTCTCAACTGGTTTTTATTCATGGTGAGCGGTTGTTTTTGAGAGATCAGCAGATGTACCGGATTCTAGTCGTGCAAATTGCTTTTGAAACGTGGAGTGAATTTCAATGCAAACAGGAAGCTTAAACCAATACATTGAAGTCCAAAGTCAACGACCCGTTTTAAAAACCGATGGTAGTGGTGACCGTGAATCAGTATGGACTACTATCTTTCCTATTTATGGCCGTATTGCAGATGCTTCAGTTCGCGATTTTATTTCTGCACGTAAAGAACAAAAGGTTATAGCAACTCGCATTGTGTTACGTCAGGATGATATTGAGCCGAATACCGACTGGACCAAGTGTCGTTTGCTTTGTGATGGGCTGTATTACCGCATTATTGCACCATTACGTGATAATAAAACTGGGCGTGAATATATTACTTTGGCATGTGAATTAGGGGCATATACATGGCAGGATTTGTAATTGGGGGTTTAGAAGATGTCCTTAAAAAAATGGATGAAATGACCAAAAATGTAGCCAAAAAACATGTAAAAAAAGCACTTCGCAAAGCAGCAAAACCTATATTAGAAGCAGCCAAAAATAATGCAAAGAATATTGATGACCCAGATACTGCAGCTAATATTGCAAAAAATTTAGTCATCCGTACAGGTAAAACGAGTGATAAAAATTCAGCCAAAGTTCGTATTGGAGCTAAAGGTGGTGGTCAATTTTGGCGTAGTAATCAAAATTTACAACGTAAAGGTAAAAAACGTCAGGCAAACCCACATTACACACCATTACCTAATGATACTCGCCATTTTTGGTTGGTTGAGTTTGGTACAGCTAAAACCAAAGCTAAACCATTTATGCGTCCAGCAATGGAATCTAATATTCAAAATGCAACTGATATTTTTGCTGAGAGTCTTAAAACTGATTTGATGGGGGATATTAGATAATGCTGATTATCCCGCTATATGATTTATGTGCAGCAGATACGGAATTGTCTGCATTGCTTTCTGATGGTGTTGGTTTAAAAGTAGGTGAGTTTGATGCCATCAATATGAATGGTGCGCCTTATGTATGTTGGCAGATTATCAGGGCAGATCCAGAGCAGTATTTATCTGGAGTGTCCGATATGGATGCGCTATATGTGCAAATTGATATTTATGCCAAAGATAAAGGTACTACACGGAAAATTGCCAAGTTAGTGCGCAAAGTTATTGAAGAAAATTGTTCTATTGAGGATTTTACTGGCTGCGAGTTGGAGCCAGAAGTCAATTTTTACCGTATTCGGATTGAAAGCCGATGGTTAGAAGAACCTTAACTAAATGAAAGCCACCAAATAGGTGGTTTTTTTATGGAGAAAATTATGGCACGACGTACACAGGGTACCGATATCTGGGTAGTTGATGAATCTAAATCCACACCAGGCGAATTTGAGCTTGTAAAAGTTGTTGGGGCTTTGAATTTTAAGCCTGGTACTGATTCAAAGGAACGTATCGAAGTGACACCTTTGGATGAAGAAGAAAGTAAGAAATACATGGAAGGAGGTGGCTTAAAAGATACCGGTCAAGCAACTTTTGAGTTAAATGCAGATCCGAAAGAGGCTTCACATGGTCGTTTATACGATTTAGAAGTTTCAGGTAAGGAGCGTACATTTATTGTCGGATGGGCAGGTAAAAATAAAGGTGAGGCAAAAAGTATTGTACCAACAGTGGAAGCTGCAACAGGTGCAGTGACCTTACCAGAGGGTCGTAGTTGGAATAAATTCATGGGCTATATAGATTCTTTCCCGATGGATATTGATGCCAATACCGTAGTGAAAACTACAGTCACTATTCAGCGTAGCACCAAAGTTGAATGGATTCGTGAAACAGCTTAAACCCTAGCCCCGAAAGGGGCTAAATTTTTGGATTAAATCATGAAAAAAAAATTGAGTTTAGCCGATATTAAGGCAGGCATTTTAATAGATACACCTGAAAAAATAACCGTAGAAATTATGGTGAGCGGTGAACCTTGCGAATTTGAAACCCATATTAAAATTATGGACTATTCAACTGCCATCGCTCAGATGCAAGCCAATCAGGAAAATAAGGAAGCATTGGCCAGTATTCTAGCGGATTGTATTGTAGATGAAAAAGGTGAACCTGAATTTACCGAAACTGAAATTCGTAAGCATTTTAGCAAACCATTGATTGATGCAGTTTGGGCAGAAATTCTGAAGAAGAACTTTTTGGGAAAGGCTACAGCGAAGCCGAATTTGAAGGAGAAGAATTCTGGGCAGAGCTTGTCCTCAACGGCATTGGAGGCAGAACCATTGCCGAAGCCAAGCGAAGCCTTAGTCACAGAGAATACATCTACTGGTGGCAGTACAGAAAGCGCAGAGGAAGCTTAAACTTTGGACTGAGGTTTGAAGAGGTCTTGGCAGGATTGAAATTTATGTATGCCAAGGCAGAAGGCTTTCAGGTTGAAGATGAATATGACTTTTTACCGCACCATGATGCGCCTGAAATTAGTTTTGAAGAGGCAATGCAGCAGTATAGTTGTGAATAGCTATTTTAAAATGAAGAAGCCATCATAAGGTGGCTTTTTTATGTTCTGTTTGTTAGATTCATGTAAATAATTTTAAAGGGGGAATTCATATGGTAAAAATATTCATTACAGGGGTCTTAAGCTTTGGATTAATTGGTTGTGCTACTCCTGTATACAATTATCAAGCAACACCTAAACATGTAAGCAAACCACCTATTGGTTCAGTTAATACTGCTTATGTTGGCGATAAAATGTTAGAACAAGGTGTATTGGTAGACCGAGATGTTTTGAGTATTCCTGCTAATACAAAAATAAATTTCGCATATTCCTTATCTGCTGGTTACTACCAAAAAGTTGGGCAGGATAAGAAAGGTAGTTACTATAATCCGGTCAATAATATTTCTAATGGTGGCAATGTTCAAAAGATGGCAATTGCTGATCCATTTAAGGCTGTAATGTTAGGTTTGGATGGTAAGTTATGTGTGATTACAGTATTTAATGCGAAAAATTGTACTGATCAGCATTCTGCATCACATACTTCTATTGGTGTTGCAATGGACAACTCATTTCAACAAACACTTATATATAGTGGAAAAGTTGGAAATAAGATAAATATTGGATATCGTGAATTTTCAAGCAATATGGCGCGTCCAGCGTTTAATAATGATGTTGAATATGATTTGAATGAATCGCGTCAAATTGGATATAAGGGCGCTTTATTAGATATTATTGATGCTAATAACCAAAGTATTACTTTTAAGGTTTTGAGAAACTTTAATAAACCAAATTAATCTCAGTCGAAAATACATGAGAAGTACATGACCCTGCAAATGCAGGGTTTTTTTATGTCTGGAGAAAAGTATGGCAACAGCTTCATTAGGTCGTTTAACCTTAGATTTAGTGGCGCAGATCGGTCAGTTTGTCGAGCCGATGAACAGAGCGGAACGCAAAGCCAAAGAATCGACAGATAAAATGGGTAAGGCTTTCTCCAATTTTAAAGACCAGATGAATCAATCATTAGGTGGTTCTCAATTTGGTTCTGCTCTTGATGGTGTATTGGGTAAAGTAAATGGCTTGCGTGGTGGAGTTGTTGCTGCAAGTGGTGCATTGGCTGGCATGGCTGTTGGTGGTGCTTTAATTGGTGCTGGTGCATTGATACAAATGTCGATAGAGACAGCCAAAGCAGATGCACAGTTACAAATGCTGGCAGACCGTGCTAATACCAGTGTGCAAAACTTTCAAATTTTAGAACAAGCATCTTTAGGTTTTGGTGTTTCACAAGATCAGCTTGGCTTTATTCTTGCGGACGTTCAAGAAAAATTGGGTGAGTTTAGTGCAACTGAGGGTGGTGGTGCTACGGACTTTTTTGATGCATTGAAAAATAATACCAAGATGACTGAGGATCAAATCAGATCATTTGCAAAAACATTACAAGGCAAAGATGGTGTTGAAGCTATCCAGCTTTTAAATAATAAAATGGATGAATTAGGTGTAACCAGCCAAGAACGTCGATTTGTTTTTGAAAGTTTGGCATCTGATTTGGGAAACCTAGCTCCTTTGTTTTCCGAAAATGGGCAATTATTAGAAGAGTACGGAAGAGCACTTGAAGAGGCTGGCGTACTTAAAACAAAAGAAAGTATTGAGCAATCACGACTGTTAGCAGCACAAACGCAAGTTCTTGATATTCAATTCCAAGGTATGAAAAATCAACTTGTAAGTGCTGTGATGCCAGCAGTATCTAACTTAATGGGATTGTTTGTTGATACCACAAATTCAGCGGTTGGCTTGGATAGTGGGGTATCTATTGTAAGCATTGGCATGAATGCATTTGCTGGAGTTGTAGTTACTGCTGCGGGTGTATTAAAAACATTGTTTGTGATTTCTCGCGAGTCTATGGTCCAACTGATTAATGTTGGTTCAACACTATATGGTGTAGTGACAGCAGGTTCATTTAGTGGGGCAGTTGATGCTCTTAAAAATGGTGCGGGTGTTGTAAAGCAGTCATGGTCAGCTATTGCAGATACTGCTTTAGACAGTGGGAAAAAAGCGATAGATGCTTTTGCTGGAACTGCAAGTGCGCAAAATAAACTGACGCAAGCGATTTTGAAAACCACAGCAACATCTCAGCAAAATAGTGCAGGCTTGAAAGTAAATACTAAACAGGCTGAAGATAATGCTAAAGCTAAAGAAAAAAGTTCTAAAGCAACATCAGCGTTATCAAAAGCTGAACGTGAATATAACAAGGTTCTAGAAGAGCGTGAGCGGATTAAATATGACTACGCTTCTAGTGATGATCAGCGTCTGCTCGATTATCAAAAAGAGGTTCAGAGGCTAACTAAGGCAGGTGTAAGTCAGGAATATTTTACTGCAGCTAAAACCCGCTATGAGCAAGAGAAAAAGCTCATTTCCATGCAGAATGATTATGACCTTGTTCAGCATAATTTAACTGATCAACAGAAGCTTGAAAACACGTTTAAGATTAAGCGGCAAGAAGTTATTGCGGACAAAAAGCTTAGTGATGATCAAAGAAAATTGAAAATAGCTTCGCTTAATCAACAATATGCTTTGGAAAAGAAGGAAGCTCAGCTCAAAGAGCAAAAGCAGCTCCTTGAAACTAAGAAGGCATATATGTCTGCTGAGGCCTATGCCCGTGAATATTATGCTTTAGTGCGTGAGGAAATTCTCAATACAGCAGAATACTCACCAGAGATGAAAAATGGGCTGGTAAAGCAGGCGAATATTCAGCAGGGGGTAGAAGAAAACTCAGAACGTGAACAGGTTTGGGGTGATTATCAGTCCATGATGGGGCTTGAAAAGTCTCCATATCAGCAAGACATAGATTTGCTTGCAGAAGCACGTGCACAAATGTTGATTACTGAAGAAGAATATCAGCAGCAGCGCTTAGGAATGCAAATGGCTTATGGTGCTCAGTATGGTGCTGATTTTGCGGGCATGATGATGGGCTTAGTAGATTCTTCAAGCACAGCTTATGCCCTTCTTGGCGGTATTCAAAAAGGTGCAGCGTTATTTTCAACTGCAATGAATAGCTATGCGGCTATTTCAGCTGCTTGGGCATCTGCACCATTTCCATATAATTTGCCTGCAGTTGGTATTGCTACCATGGAGACGGGGTTACTTCAGGCTGCAGTATCTGCATTAAGCCCAGTAGGATATGCATCTGGCGGTTATACAGGGCATGGTGGTAAGTATGATCCAGCGGGTATCGTTCACCGTGGTGAAGGTGTTTTAACTCAAGAGGAGATTGCTGCTTTGGGTGGTCCAGCTGGCTTTTATGCTTTACGTCAGTCTATTAAAAATGGCTTTGCCGATGGTGGTTTGGTGCTTGATGCTCCCAAGTTGGAAAACCCTAGAATGGCAGCAACACCGAAATATTTAGGGCAGCCAACAACAGCGCAGAATGCTATACCGCAAAGCCTTCAGATCAACAATATCTTAGATCCGAATATTGTAGGTGATTTCATGGGGACATCATCAGGTACCAAAACATTCATGAACTTCATTAAAAACAATCGATCTTCGATTAAGGCGATGATTGCATGAAATTAACAACGGAAAATTTTGGTGAAGTTATTTTATTAACTTCGCCAGCCTTGGTTGGAGGGACTGAAACATTAGGGTTTAAAACTGATGTGTTTGAGTCTAAAAATGGCACAGAAGTCAGAACTCCACTCAAAGATAAAGCCCGGCAAACGCTGGGTTTTTCTTCAGTGGCTATACGAAATGAAATTGCACAGCATTTCAATGCTCAATGGGGAGGAATCCGAAAAAACTGGGCAGTTCCCTTGTTTCAGGAATCTCAATTTGTTGGTGATGTAGCTCCTGAAGTTGTTGCAGATGGGGAGCCATTACCTGAGCAAACAGTAATTGCTTGCAGAACTGATATTTATTCTTTTTATGAAGGTGGTCTTGCGTTACTCAAGAATAAAACTGAGCAAATACTTGTTGAGGTTCTGAGTGTTGCAAGTGACCGGATTGTTATTAAAAATGCAATTAATATTAAGGGTGCAAAGTTATATCCAGTGCGCTTGTGTTTTATCAATGGTGATATTTCACGTCAAATAAGTGGGATACATGCTCAAGCATCAATTACTTTCATTGTGATTGATGAACCAGAAGTATTGGAATCAGAACCAATTCAATTTTTAAGTCATGATTTGTATTTCTTCGGCCTGACTTACTCAGGCAGTGGTATGGACGCAACACTATCACAGCAACAAAACATGATTAATAACGAAGTAGGTGTGATTTTTCAAAACTCAGATTGGGATTTTGCACGTTATTCAAAGCAGTATCGAGCTGTGATTCATAGTGCTGAAGATCTGTATGCATATCGGCAATTTTTGTTTAGACGGAAAGGGAAATATCGTCCATTTTGGTTGCCAACGTATGAATCCAATATGCGCTGTAAAAGTACAGGATTTATTTCATCGGTCATGTTGATTGAATCGGATCAATATAAACAGCTTGGTGATGCCCGTAAACACATTGCGGTCAGAAGCAATCAAACGTGGACAGCACATACTATTACCGCATCTGCCCTGGTGTCAGGAAGTACTGTGCAAGTCACGGTATCGCCTGCACTGAATAAGAATGCTTCATCCATCGAACGAATCTCGTATTTGGGCTTGCATCGATTAGATGCTGATTCTATCGATTTGCATTATCAAGGTGCGGGAAATGTAGAAGTCACGGTACCCATTTTAGAAATAGGAGTTTAGGCAATGGGATTGGGCAAGTTTTTTCAATCACTAACCAACTCTGCAGTTCGTCGTGAGCTTTATGAATTTACCAGAGGCGATGCAAAGTTTTATTACACGTCGAGCGATAAGTCTGTTCAAGATGGCGAAATAATCTATGAAGCGATCACATTAACGAGATCGGCAATTGATTCAAGTTCAGATTTAGAAAAAAACTCAATTGATATTACCTTCGCACTGAACAGCAAATTTGCTCAAGACTGCCTGCGTTCAGCACTTGAAGAAAATATCCTGGTCAAAGTGAGCAAGTTGCAATTTGGCAATATTTCAACCTTGTGGCAAGGGCGTGTTACTGCAGTTAAGCCGGATGGTGTAGAAATTACGCTGAAATGTGAAACGGACTATACAAGTTTGGGGCGTGCCGGTGCGCGTTATAAGTATCAGCGAACTTGTTGTCATGATCTGTATGGCAGTGGCTGTAAGCTAGATAAATCACAATGGGGCATTCAAACAACAGTTAAGTCCGTGGACAAATTGAATGTGCAACTTCGGAATTTAGCTGTTGATGAAAATTATTTCAGACTTGGTATGTTGCAAAGCAGTACCGGTGTAAATGTAGCAATTGAGTCGAGTTCTGGGCAATCAGTTACATTGATTCGTCGCTTAGATACATTAGCCGATCAAGTGACGACTGATGTAGCTTTGTTGGCATATAACACGACAAAGCAGACTTGGCTGCAAGCTATAAATGCAGAAACGATTGCAACATCAGCCTTGATTGAAGCCATTGCAGATCGTGATGCTTTAGACCCGGCGAGTCCGACTTATGAGCAGGACTTATTGGCAGCTCAGGCAATTGTCGATCAGAAACAAAGCGAACTCGATAACGCTCATCAACAGACACAAGATGCGCAAAATGCATTTGATGTGGCATCTGAATCAGTGTTTTTTGTGACAGTTTATCCTGGGTGCATGAAGTCTTTAACAGCATGTCATCGATTCAATAACACGGACAATTTTCTCGGCTTTGCATATATGCCAGAGGATAATCCGACAACCACGAGGATTGTGTAATGTTTGCCATTATTGCTGCAGTCGTTGCGGTTGCAGTCGCTGTGTTTTCATATATTCAGATGCGTAAAGGTCAAAAATCCAGATTGACACCTGGTGAACTTGATGTCACTCAGGCAGATGAAGGGGGATCAATTCCTGTCATTTTTGGGACCTGTGATGTTGCACCAAACGTCACAGCATTTTTAGCCGGTACGCCAAAAGCCATCAAAAAATAGGTGAGTCATGAAATCACAAAATAGCCCGCACAAAGCGGGCTTTATTTTTGTCCATCATATACGTGCTTGCAGCATGTGTACGATCAAAGCAAGACGCTTTTTTTTGAATCAAGGCTTAACCAATGCTGAGATACAAGATTTTTTTGATAACGGAATGCCAATAGCGCGTTTTGAGGAACTGTTTGGCCATGATGCAATGGCGCAGCAAGTGATTATGAGGGCTAAAGAAGATGGCTAAAAAGAAAAAGCAAACGATTGGCTATAAGTACTTTGCCAGTGGTCATTTTGTTTTATGCCATGGCCCGATTGATGCAATCACTAAGATTTCATTTCAGGAAAAAGATGCTTATCAGGTAGAGCAAGGCACGAATAAAATAATTTATATCAATAAGCCAAGTCTGTTTGGTGGTGACGAACAGCAGGGTGGTATTCAAGGCAATATTGAACTTTTGTTCGGGCATGCTAATCAACAGAAAAGCAGCACTTTACAAAGAATTTGTGCAAAGATTTCAAATGCATTTGGCGGACTTATTTCTGCATATCGTGGGGTGTGTTCTGTCGTTTTTGATAATGTTTACATTGGCACCAGTCCAAGCATGCCGGACTCAAAATGGCGAGTGAAACGGATTCATACTCGTCATGATGGTATTAAGCAGTGGTATGACAGCAAAGCAGAAATTGGAACGGTATCAGTTGCAGATCTCGCGAAAATAGCATTCATTCTTGATGATTCAGGATCAATGTCAGCTGCAAACATGTCAAATATGAAAGCTGGTGTGAATAATATTTTATCCAAGCTTGCTGATCAGAAAATTGATGTGATGGTGCAGGCAATCAATTCTGGTGTTCGTATTTATAGACAGGCAACTTCAGCTGATATTACTGCGGCTCAAAGCTTTGTAAATAGCCTGGTTGCATCAGGTGGCACATCAGCAACCTCTGCGTATGGAAATATCAATACCTTTTTTAATGGTAACTATAAAAATGGGCAGGTCATCACATTGTCTGATGGTGTGATGAGTTCTGTCCCTGAAGCTAAATCGATGATTGCAACAGCATTTTCCAGAGCCAAATTTGTGGGCCTAGGAATGGGAACTGTTGGAAGTTTGAATGAATTCGACAATACAGGCAATCCAGTTCAGGTCGTAGATGCCGATGGCATTTCAGCTGCTCTGAACTCTATTTTTTACAGTGAGGCTGATCTTAATCCTGCTCATATTATTCGTGAATGTCTAACCAATCAGATTTGGGGAATAGGTGTTTCTGAATCAAGTATTGATGATGTTTCTTTTAGAAATGCTGCTGATATTCTATTCCGTGAAGAAATGGGAATCTCTATTAAGTGGACAGATTCAACATCGATCAACGAGTTCATTGATAACATTAAAGAGCATATCAATGCACAGCTTTATTTGGATCGTACGACAAATAAGTGGAAGCTTTATTTAATTCGTGATGATTATGATTTTAATGCTCTCATTTCTTTAGATGAAAGTAATATTCGTAATCTTGACTTCGAACGTCGTACTTTAGCTGAATGTGTGAATGCGGTTACTGTGACTTATTATGATCGTGAACGTGCAAAAGATTCTACTGTCACTGTTCAAGATATTGCGAGGATTGCACAACAAGGCGGTGTGATTTCTCAGTCTATCGACTATAAGGGATTCACCAATAGCAATATTGCTGGGCGTATCGCTTTACGTGATTTGAAAACACTTTCCAGTACTTTGGCATCAGTATCATTTGATGTAGATGAGCGTTTCTCAGAATCATGGCATGAGGGTATGCCGTTTAAGCTGTCAGATTCAAGTTATGGCTTATCTGAAGCAGTGATGCGTATTCGAACAATTAAACGTGGGGATGGCATCAATAATACGGTTTATGTCGAAGCGATTGAAGATTCATTCAGTAGTCCAATGCAGTCCGTTATTGAATATGTACCGCCAGCAACTGGAGCTGATAGCACTGCTCAAGATGCTGATGCGATTGCTTTTGAAGTGCCCTACATTGAACTTGTTGAGCAGTATGGTCAGGATGAGGTTGATTCAAAACTTGCGAATTATCCAGAGCTTGGCTATGTCGGCATGGCAGCAATACGCCCAAATAACCAGCATGTCAATGCAAGTTTATATGTGGATGCAGGTGCAGGTTATGATGAAAGAACGACTTTAGACTTTTGTCCTAGCGCTTCTTTGAAAAATGACATCGGTTATATGGATTCGAGTTTTGAGCTTCAAAATGTTGCTGAGTTTGAGTTACTTGAAGTAAATCATCGAATCCAAGTCAATGATGAAATTATGTCATTTGTGAGTTTTAACACAGCAACTAATATGCTGACTGTGAAGCGAGGCTGTTTCGACACAGTGTCACAAAAGCACGATGCAGGTTCAAAGGTTTTCGGATGGGATAATTACTCAGGTATTGATGATATTGAATATTTGAGTGGCGAGGTTTTATCACTTAAAGCACTTACTCTGACTGGATCTGATGTTCTTGAATTAAATGAGGCTACTAAATATGACTTAACTTGTTCAGCACGAGCAATTCGTCCATATCCACCTGGTAATTTTAAGATAAATAATCAATATTTTCCTCCAGGTATTACAGGACCTATTTCTCTATCTTGGTCGTCTCGTAATCGGTTGCAGCAAACAGGTGGTGAGCCACTAGGGTTTCAAGATGGTTCTGTTACGCCAGAAGAAGGCACGACATACAGTGTTTATGCATATAACCATACAACAGGTGAATTGAAATACAGTGCAACGGAGATAACAACACTTACACATGTAATTGGTGTTACTGCATTGCTGGGTATTTCAACCGTTCGTCTTGAGGTTTTTTCAGTTCGTGACGGACATTCTTCATATCAACCACAAAGGCACATCATGGAATGGTCGTCTGGTGAAAACCTGATGACATTTGATGATTCTTATACGCCAGACAATGGAAATGCAGTTGTTCTTCAATTTTTAGAGTAAGGGGAGAATTCAGGTGGCACAGTTTTTTTATGATTTAAGTATTGCTGCAAACGGAAAATGGCCTTACTTCTGTAAGGGGGTAAAGCCAAATATTAGCATCTCAAATGGAATTAGATCGATTGGTCGTGGTTTTAACACATCAGCGAATAAACCATGTTTTTCCATTGATAGAGATGATCAAAATCTATGGATTAGTGTTGGAATGGGCTTAACTTTATCTGATTTTGAAGTTGTTTTATCACTTGCCAGAAATAGAGCATCAACAAAAGACTATGTTAACGTTGGTGGTGGACTTTACCTACGAACTAAAGATGGAACTGGTGGATCTTCTGGGGATGGTTATTATTTTGCATTAGGTACGATGTCAGTTAACAATTATAAAAATGGCAGTCTTTATCGTCGTGGAACGGGAGGTATTGGAGGTTCGCAAACTCAGCTCGTTACAGCTTCAAATACCCTGCTTTCTTCACTATTTAGTTATGCAGAGGCATTGGGAAAAGTTATTTATCTACGCATTAGTGTCGTGGGGCAGCGTTTTAGAGTGCGAGCATGGTGGCAAGGTGAAGTAGAACCTTCAACATGGACAATTGATTTCACAGATACTGATACGGGATGGAAAAGTGGTGATATTGCTTTACAAATAAACGGATACGAGCAATTGCACGATTATTTATTTTTGTCAGTCGGTACAGCAGGGGATTCTGCCCCATTATCATATCCTGGTGGTAATCGTGTTGTTGCAGGAACGCTTTTGAAACCAGACGGCTCTCCGGCGGATGGTTATATAGTACGTTGTTATCATCGTGCAACAGGGATAATGCTTGGGGAGGTATTATCTAATGCAATTGGTGCTTTTAATTTTTCATTACCAATACCTGCAACTGAGAAAGTTTATTGTGTGGGCGTTGATCAGCTTGGTAATACATGGAATGCACCAATCAAAGATTTGATTGCACCTGTTAGTCCTTAAGTAAAAATTTGTTTTTTAGCACCTTTCGGGGTGCTTTTTTATTGCATGTCAAAAGGGGGCAGTTGTGAATGAGCCAAGCGCACAGCTTTGGAAAAAGTTAAATGAAGTCTCTGACAAATTGCAGAAAGTTACTGAGCAACTTGTCGAGGCAAATACGCTCAATAAGGGGTATCACGCTGCTTTGGAGCAAATGCGGGTCAAGGTTGAATTACTTGAACAGCAGAAATTTAAAGATCAGGGTGCGATCTCAATGCTTAAGTGGGGCTTGGGTTTTGTACTAGGTGTGGCGATCTCAGGCGGTACATGGACCATCAATTCGATTAATCAACTCAAACAGGATATGGCAATTATGCAAAGCCATCGTGAGGACAGTAAATGAAACTTATAGACGAAAATGTCTGGAAGTACCTTTCCGTTAAGCTCCCAATGTTGGGGGCTTTTTTATTGCTTGTAATTATTCCAGGCTTGCAATGGGCAGTGGATTTTAAAGTTATTCCAACTGAATACCATGCCACAATCACAGGTGTTGTGATCGTATGGTTGGGGTGGATTGGTCGCAAGATCTATCAACCAAGTTTGCACCAAAATTCTGCTTTAGGCTTTGTGGCAGTGACAGCAGGGCATAGCAATACAGATCCTGGTGCTGTAAATGGCAAGATCAAGGAATCTGAACTTGTGACGAATTTCCGTAATGCGGTAGTACATTATTTGCGTGAAGCAGGAATTACGACTCGAACGGATGGCACTGGTACCCAAAATGATCCGTTATCGTCAGCTTTAAAACTGATTAAAGGATCATCCACTGCTGTTGAGTTTCACATGAATGCAGCAGCTTCAAAACAGGCTAATGGTATTGAAACCATTGCACTGCCTCGTGATAAAAAATTGGCTCAGGACTTGTCAGCAGCTGTGGCTACAGCCTTGGGCAGTCGTTTGCGTGGGGATAATGGATGGATTGATCAGAGCAAATCGGCTCGTGGCAGTCTGGCATACATCAATGCTGGTGGTTTGATTGTCGAATTGGGTTTTATTTCAAATGAAGCTGAGTTGGCAGCATTCCAGGCACGTTATTGGATTGCAGCAAAAGCAGTGGCCAAAGTTCTAATCGAATATGAAAAAGGGGCATAATACATGGCAGCATTAAGTATCGCTGGTGCAGTTTCAAATATTGTTGATGCAGTAGATGTTGGTCGTGAAATCTATGAAACAACAGTGAATGCAATGGATGCAGCGGAAAAAGAGCGTGATTCAGGTGCTGATAAAAAAGCATGGGTATTGGCTTTCGTTAAATCATTCGTAACGGATCTGAATCAGAATTGGGAACGTTGGGCGAAGGTGATTATCACGTTTATTGACTTCGCAAAGTCCGTCTTTAACAGCAAGCGTTATAAGTAAGTGGTCCAATTTTACACATGCCCTTGGTCTTCGGACTGAGGGCATCTTTTTTGTTTGTCTTGCAACCATTTTGCAACTATTGATTTTTATATTTTTTATAAATTATTGAATGAATTAAAATTATTTTATATTTACTGCCAATCCATCATTGGCGCAACACTGATTCGTGGTTGAAGTTTATTTTCAATGGGTTGGAGATCAGTCATTAAAAAAACACGCCTTAAAAGAACAAGATGGAAGAACGAAATGGAAAATGGTGAAGAAATACCAAAAGCTGTCTGAAATACGATGAAAAAAACCGCATTTCAAGACGCGCGCAATATTAGCATAAATTGTGGTTTGGGGCATGGTCTTGCTAGCGTGACATATTCAAGGTCAGGCTAGAAAAAGTCGGAAGTGTGGCTTAAGTAATTTAAATTTTTATGTGATTAATCTATAATTTTATAAACTTTATTGTATGGTTTCTCAGCAGATTTAACTGCCTGCCTTTATGTCTTTATTTTCCCAATATCTATTGCAACGCCAGTTTTGTATCTCGTTTGAATATCTAACGACGCAAAAAACGCATCTGGTCCCAACGACATTTGCAGGCTTTCCTGTGTGCATGACATTAGCTGACCGAGTACAAAGTGACACGGATATTGCTCCTTTAGAAGCAATGCAAGACTACCCTCAAAGCATTGAAAAAATTCTGCATTATTCGGGGAAAGGTCGAGATATCTCAGATTTTCAAACTTTTCTGAAAGATGCTCAGCAGCACGGGGTAGAGAATTTACTTTTACTCAGTGGCGATAAACTCAAGCAGCATCAGGATGGGGCAAATGATCCGACTCTACGGAGCCGTTATTTAGAGTCGGTCAATCAAGTCATGGCAGCCAAAGACTATGGCGGGTTTTATTTAGGGGTAGCATTTAATCCTTTTAAATATGCAGAAGCAGAAAAGGATGCGCAGTTTTTTAAACTGGATAAAAAAATTCAAGCTGGCGCAGACTATGTGATTACACAGTTGGGCTTTGACATGGATGTGTTGAGCAGTTACCAACGCTACATGCAGCAATATTATCCACGTATACCTGTATTGGCTTGTGTCATGCCGCTGACATTTGCCCGTGCCCGTTTTATGGCCAAGCAAAAAGTTGCAGGCATCGTGCTTTCAGCAGATGTATTAAATTTTTTGCAACAAGAACAGCAAACTGATGTCATACAAGCTGAACAAAATGTCTATGACCGCTGTGCCTTACAAATTTTAATGTGTCAGCAATTGGGCTATGCAGGGGTTCATTTGTCGGCTTGCCATAAACCAGAAGAACAAGAGAAGTTGCAAAAAGCAATTCTGCAATTTGCCACATTAACGTTTGAACAATGTTTAGCAAAATGGAAAATGCTTTGGCGCTCTAGTGTTGAGGTGAACTTCCAACCGACGGGCGCAAATAACCATAAGGCTCCAGTTGAACAGGTTTTGAAATATAAAAGTATGCATGTCATGCATGAGTTATTTTTTAGTTCAAAACTGGCCAAAGGGGCGGGATCTTATATTTTTTCGGCCAAATTATGGCAAAAACCGAAAGCTGATGCGGCCTTGCTGAAAACAGAATTTATCAGTAAACATGGCATCGTGGGCTGTGAAAATTGCGGACAATGTCGTTTAGGTGAAACCTTATATATTTGTCCTGAAACCTGTCCCAAAGGATTAGCCAATGGACCCTGTGGTGGCTCCAACCTTGACCGCTGTGAGTTTGAAGACCGTGAGTGTATACACTCGGTCAAAGCGCGTTTGGCGAAAGCCGTCGGTCAAGAAAAAATGCTGAAGCAAGAGCTCATCCCTACCGTTGCAATTGAAACTCGGCACAGTAGCTCTTGGAAAAACTGGTTCGTTCCACCGAATTCGTCACCAACAGAACAATAATTCACTTAAAGCATTATTCAGTCTGAAGCCTTCATAAAGGTGAATCTTTCAAGCGCTAATCATTCTAAAAATCAGACGAATAGTCGTATAAAAAAATGAAAAAGATGAAAGAAACAATTAAGATCAACAGCAGATGAAAATCAAAAATTAAAAATAGAAATTTGAAGAATTTGGGGGAATACCACAGGATGAAAAAAACCTGCTTAGGATTAGCTTTAGTTTTCACATTGTCAGGCACAACAGGCTGTTCAGTTGTCATGGCAAGCAAGCAGCCGAGCAAGAAAAATACCGAAATGATTCAACAAGGGCTGTCTCGTAACTTGGTAATTGCTGAATTTGGCGCACCGATCATCTCTGAATATAAAAATGGCAAACGCCATGAAATTTATACTTTTACTCAAGGTTATTCGACTGCCAGTAAAGTGGGACGTGCGTTTTGGCATGGTGCGGCAGATGTGGCGACTGTGGGGTTATGGGAACTTTTAGGAACACCTGCCGAATCCGTTTTTAACGGAAAGAAAATGTCTTATGAATTGATTTTTGATGAAAATGATCAGTTAGAACGTTATACCTATCTTACACAAGATGAAACCAAATAGTTGAATATAGAGATATTTTGATTGCATGGTGGTAAACAATTGCGCTAAGTTCAAATGGTAGAAAAATAAACGAATTATCCATTGGAATTTAGCAGGCATGATGCTACTTGAAGAAATATTTAAAAGTAAAAAGTCGGAACATACCGACCAATTTAATTTACGCATTCATCGAGGGTTAAGTTGGCTGAAAAAGTCGATTGATCTTCAAGATGACCTCGATTTGCAATTTATCAGTTTGTGGGTGTCCTTCAACGCAATATACGCGCAAGACTTACAGATTGCGCAGGACAAGCAAAGCTTAAGGCAGTTTTTATATGTGATTTGCCAAAAGGATGCAGAGCATAAAATCTATAATATTTTATGGGAGCGTTTTAGTCAGCCGATACGGTTGTTTTTAGATAATCCCTATGTTTATCAGGGCTTTTGGGATTATCAAAATCAAAAAATTAGCCATGACGCATGCAAAGAGGGCTTGGCGCATGAAAAACAGAAAGTACTGCACGCGCTTAAAGAAAAAGATTCCGTTGATATTTTAATGGTGCTGTTCAATCGCATGTATACGCTACGCAATCAAATGGTTCATGGCGGCGCGACCTATAAAAGTTCGGTCAATCGGAAACAACTTCAAGACGGCTGCACAATACTGTTGGCACTCTTACCGGTGTTTATGGTGATTCTTTTGGAAAATGCAGAAACCTTGGATTTAGGCAAACCCTTTTATCCTGTGGTGCAGGTCAGTTAATTTCAAAAAAATAAAGCCACAGTAATGTGGCTTTAGAGTAATGATCCAGACATTTCATTGTGGATATTTTAGTTGCCGCGCAGTATAGAGTTGATCGATCAATACAAAAAATCCAGCAGCAATGACTAAAGCAATCCCTGTCATACAGGTGGTGGTCCAACCGCCATGATGCCATGCAAATACGCCCAAAGCTGAACCACATGCACCACCGACAAAATAAAAAGTCATGTAAATTGAATTGATTCGAGAGCGTGCAATCGGGTTGAGTTGGAAAATAATATTTTGATTACAGCTATGCACCATTGCCAAACCTAGATTGATTAAACCATAGCCCAAAATATAAAAAGCAAGAGATGATCCACCCAAATACAGCAGTCCCCAACTGAGGGTTAAGATGCTGCAACCGAGCCAAGTTAATTTTCGGTTAAAGCCCAAATCTGCCCAACGCCCAATCCACTGTGTCGATAGCGCACCAAACACACCAACTAAAGTCACAACACCAACCCAAACATCGGCCAAATGAAAAGGTGGCTCAGTCAGTAACATGGCAATGGTGGAAAACAGCATACTCATCGCGGCAAAGACACAGCCCCCAATCAGAGATCGGAAAATTAACCGTGGCTCATGTTTGAGTAATGTGCCCATTGACTGGAAAACTTGGCTGTAAGGCATCCGTGTGATGCTGACCACGGGCAGACGTTTTTTGAGTAAGACTGCTAATACCAACATCAAGAGCGCACTGAGGATGTAAATCGATTTCCAATGAAACAGATAGGACAATAAGCCAGAGAGACTGGTTGATAGCAGAATGCCGACCAATAACCCACTCATTAAAAAGCCGACAACAGCCCCAATTTTTTCGGGTCGAATCGCAACCGTGACCAAAGGGATGAGGACCTGAGCAGCCACTGAAAATAGCCCGGTGATAATGGTTCCTGCCCAAAGCATGTATAGATTGGTCGAAAAAGCACAGAGGGCTAAACCGACAGTCGCACCAAGCATGAGCAGAGGAATAAATTTGGCTTTATTCACAATATCGCCAATCGGCACAATAAACAGTAGACCCAAAGCATAAGAAATTTGCGCAAAGGTGACGGTTAACGCCACTTCTGATTGTGGAATCTGAAAGCTTTGTTGGATAGAAGCGACTAAAGGTTGGCAATAATAATTGGCACCCGCACATAAACCACATGCAGCAGCCATAAGCCACAACAGGGTTTTATCATGGCTAATGTCGATCGAGGCTTTCATAAATTGTCCAGATATTGGGCGGAAGCGTATGCAAAGAATTTGCTGCCACGCTGTTGTGGTCACTATAAGGAAAATCAAACCGGTCTTAAAGTGTTTCTCTGTGAATAGTATCCAAGCACGTGTTTAGGATTTCTTACTGAGACTGATCATCAAGACACCCAGCATATTCAGACCGCAACCGACCCATTGCCATAGGTTTAAATGTTCATTCAATAACGCGACGGCCAGTAAAATCGTTAAAATGGGGCCGATAGAGGCAATCATGGCCGATTGTGCAGCTCCCAGTCGGATGATACTTTGCATCATCAAAATGGTTGGAAGCACGGTTACTAATATTCCGAGCGCTAAACCATACAGCCAAACTTGACTCGGGAGTTGTTGGAGCAAGGCAATAGGCTGTGGTGTTGCAAATAGAAAATGAATAATCGTCCCAATGCAGGCAATGCTCAGAGCTAGACCGGTAAAGTGTAAAGAACCAAACTTTTGCATGAGTCCTGGCGTGAGTAATAAGTAAATTGCAAATAGCACGGCACTGGCAAAAACCAAACTACATCCGAGCCAAAAGTACTGATCATGTGGTGTGGCATTTTGTTCTTGTAGCATCACTAACACTGTCCCGCCATAACTTAAAATCAGGGCAAGGATGGTTTTAAAACTCAGTGGCTTTTTGAATAAAACAGCGGAAGCCAGTACGGTTAATGTGGGGTATAAAAAAAGAATAATCCGTTCAAGCGAAGCACTGATATACATCAAACCACGGAAGTCGAGCCAACTCGAAAAGTAATAGCCGATTAAACCGGAAATGAGCAAGAGCACCCAATCTTTCCGTAGAATCGTTTGATAGGAACGTCTACTCAGCCATGCAATGACCAAGAAAAACGGCAATGCACTCATCATGCGTAAAGCCATGAGGACAGTGGCATCGACAAGAGGAGAAAGTGCATAGGCTTGCTTAATAAAAATCGCTTTGGTACTAAACAAGAAGGCAGCAATCAGCGCAAAAATTGCACCGATGAAGTGCGGACTAAGGTTTCTTGACATAAGTTAAGGTGTGCCTCATGACGACTGAACGAATTCGACAGCATTGTTTCGATAAATTTGAACTGTCATTTTGATTATAAAAAATGCATCGTGTGAGTAAAAATGCAAAAAAAGAATAGTACTTATTCCTTTATGCATAAGGGATTGCTAGATCAAACATGAAAAACAGCGGAAGAAATGACCAATTTGGTTTTGAATTTTTTAATATCAACATGACTCGGCAGGTCAAATATATCAGGATGAAACATTTAAGGTGAAAATTGCACATAAATGGTGCAATAGTGTTTTTTAGGGATAGAAAGTCAGTAGCGATATCATAATGCTAAATATTCAAAAAATTATTTTTTTAGCTAAAAAAGTCAATTCTAAGACTTAAGGCGAAGCATCAGGTGGGGAGGGCAAGATCTCAATAAACCCGAAACGTGCGCAAAAATCCATCGGATATTCAAGCTGACCGATTTGACGAGACTGTGGCAGAAAAAAGTCAGTTTTCAACACAGGTCAGCACGTCAAAACTGTCAAATGAGTCAACGAGCTGATGCAGTTTGGATGAAAGAGTGGCTTTACCTGACTTAAGTCGATTTTTCACGACACGTTCAGGTCATTCTGTGTTGAATGAAAATGTCACAATGATCAACACAGTGAAACAATCTGCACTAAAACTAACGAAATTATTTATGTTTTTGGTCTTAAGTAATATTAAAAAGTTATAAATAGGATAAAAATGAGTAATAAATCGACAAATAAAACTGCATAAATAAAATATCGCACCATTCTTTTCATGAATCATGAGTTCAAAATATGGGTATTTATTAAATAAATATTGGGTAGTATTTTAAAAAAGTTCAATTAGAATCCAAAAATTGTACAAAAACACATCCTGAGGGGAGACATCGCGGATTGCGATGTTTACTTAAGAAAAATTAGCTTGAGGAACGCTCATGCAGATCGGAATTCCAGCCGAAACTGTTGTCGGTGAAAATCGCGTCGCTGCGACGCCTGAAACAGTAAAGAAGTTGATCAGCGCTGGTCATAGCGTCGTTATTGAACGTGGAGCAGGGGTAAACGCTGCTTACATCGATAGTGCCTATGAACAAGTTGGTGCCAAAATTACGGATGATGCCTATACCGGTAGTCAAATGATTTTGAAAGTTCGTGCGCCTAAAGGTGACGAAATTCAAAAACTCACAGCGGGTACCACCGTTGTGGGGATGTTTGACCCTTACCGCAACACCGAACTTGACCAATTTGCGTCACAAAACGTGTCTGCATTTGCATTGGAACTTTTGCCACGGACCTTATCTCGTGCGCAAAACATGGACGTACTTTCATCTCAAGCCAACCTTTCAGGTTATAAATCTGTGCTTTTGGCTGCGGCAGAATATCAACGTATGTTCCCAATGTTGATGACAGCAGCAGGTACAGTAAAACCTGCACGTGTTGTGATCATGGGCGTAGGGGTTGCAGGCTTACAAGCCATTGCAACAGCGAAACGTTTAGGTGCCGTAGTTGAAGCAACTGACTTACGTCCTACAGCACGTGACCAAGTTGAATCTTTGGGTGGTAAATGGTTAGACGTACCAATGTCACCAGAAGAGCAACAAAAAGCAGCCGATGCTGCGAAAAATGGTTATGGCTGGATGCCGGGTGAAGACTACATTCGTGATCAAGCGATTATTGTTGATAAAGCCGTATCGAATGCTGACATCGTGATTACGACTGCATTATTGCCGGGTCGTGACGCACCACGTTTAATCAAAGCAGAAACTGTTGCCAAAATGAAACCAGGCTCAATCATTTTAGATATGGCGGTTGAAACTGGCGGGAACGTTGAAGGTTCTGTCTGCGGCGAAAATGTTGTGACTGCAAATGGCGTGAAAATTCTCGGTATTCCAAATATTCCTTCAACAGTTTCGACTGAAGCGTCGGCACTGTATGCACGTAACGTTTTGAATTTCATTGAAACCCTGTTTGATAGCGAAAAGAACTTCGCAATTAACCCTGAAGAAGAAATTCAAAAAGCACTACTTGTCACTCATGGCGGCCAAGTGCTGCTGAAACGTGGTTAAGGAGAATCATCATGGTTGAAACGATTACTATTTTTGTCTTGGCAATCTTTGTTGGTTACTACGTGGTTTGGGGGGTAACACCTGCACTACATACACCATTAATGGCTGTAACCAATGCTTTGTCATCGATCATTATCGTTGGTGCGATGATTCAAACCGTTGGTATCCCAGGTATTGTGGATGCAAGCGTACAGTTCCAAAGCATTAACGTGGTGAGTATTTTAGGTGCGATTGCCGTTTTCCTTGCAAGTATCAACATTTTTGGTGGCTTTGCGGTGACTGCACGTATGCTTGAAATGTTCAAACCTAAGCAAAAGAAAAAAGAGGGTTAATCCATGGAATTCATTAAAGAATATGCGGATTGGTTCTACCTGATTGGTGCCGTTCTTTTTATCTTAACGTTGCGTGGTTTGTCTGGTCCAAAAACTGCGATTCAAGGTAACCGTTATGGCATGATCGCAATGGCAATTGCTGTAATTACTACATTCTTTGTCGCAGATCATCCAGTGATTTGGATGATTGTGGGTGCAATGGTGTTGGGTGCGGTCGTTGGTATTGCACGTGCAAAAACAGTTCCGATGACGCAAATGCCTGAAACTGTGGCACTGATGCACTCATTGGTCGGTTTGGCTGCGGTACTGATTGCGATCGCTGCGATTCTACATAACAACCAATTGACTGCGGCATTCGCGGAGAATGAAGCGGTATTAACAGCAGCGGGTGTAGAACATGCCCACATGAGCAAAGTTCATTTATTTGAATTGTTTGTAGGCTGTTTCGTTGGTGCGATTACATTCACAGCGTCGGTATTTGCTTACGGTAAATTGGCTGCGAAGAAATGGGCAAAAACCATTTCAGGTGGATGGGTAAAACCTGTTCAAGCCTTAATTTTCCTTGCGATGTTGGCGTGTGGTATCTACTTCTTCACTACAGGCAACATGAATGCTTTCTGGGCAATGACTGTTCTTGCACTTGCATTTGGTTGGGTATGGATTGCGCCAGTAGGCGGTGGTGATATGCCAGTGGTGGTATCGCTACTGAACTCGTTCTCAGGTTGGGCTGCAGCAGGGATTGGTTTCACGCTTGAAAACAACATGCTGATTGTTGCAGGTTCACTGGTTGGTTCATCAGGTGCGATTCTGTCTTACATCATGTGTAAAGCCATGAACCGTTCAATCATCAACGTTTTGTTTGGTGGTGCAATGGGTGGTACCGCAGTAGCTGCAGCGGATAATGGTGAAAAAGCACAGCGTAATCACCGTTCAGGTTCTGCAGACGATGCTGGCTTCTTGATGTCAAATGCGGACAGCGTGGTGATCGTACCGGGTTATGGTATGGCGCAAGGTCGTGCACAAAATGCCGTGAAAGAATTGTGTGAAATCTTAAAAGAGCAAGGTGTAAAAGTTCGTTTTGCGATTCACCCAGTGGCAGGTCGTATGCCGGGTCACATGAATGTACTTTTAGCTGAAGCTGATGTTGCATACGAAGACATTCTTGAAATGGACGAGATCAACTCAGACTTCCCAGCAACAGATGTAGTACTGGTGATTGGTGCGAATGACGTTGTGAACCCAGCGGCAAAAGACGATCCAAGTTCTCCAATTTACGGTATGCCAATTCTTGAAGCGCATAAAGCACGTACCATTATGGTGATCAAACGTTCTATGGCTACAGGCTACGCAGGTCTAGATAATGACTTGTTCTATAACGATAAAACGATGATGATCTTCGGTGATGCGAAGAAAGTTGTGGAAGATATGACAAAAGCCATTAATGGCGGCGGTCATTAATTCATATTGCCAAAGTCCCGCTGTGATAAAGCGGGATTGAGGAAGATTTAAAACCACCTTCGGGTGGTTTTTTGTTTTCTTTGCTTTTATTTTCTTCGCTTTTGATTAATTGATGCTTCACACTAAAAGTGCACAAATATTTAGCGCATCAGGTGCTTGAATCAAATTGATGCGTATTTTGAAAACAAGGTGCAGATCGATGCGCTGTTTTGTTTCATTAGATTTGATCTCAGCGATTCAGAACATCGTTGCGAACTGATTTTGTGATGCAATGCATTGAAAAATAATTAATTGTCTGAAATTTGGTATTCTTTTTGCACAGCATGGTTATTCTTGGGGGAATAATCATGAAAAAAACATACTTGATGGCACTGTTTCTGAGTGTCCTGACATCGACTGCATGGGCAGTTGACCCGCAAATCGCCAGTAATATTCAAAACATTCGTATTTCACTCGACAGTATTTGGGTGGTACTGGGTGGTATCTTGGTGTTCTTTATGCAAGCCGGATTTGCCATGATCGAAAGTGGTTCAGTTCGCAGTAAAAATACCGTGAACGTACTCATGAAAAACTACATGGATGCCTGCTTGGGTAGTCTGGTGTTTTGGCTGGTGGGTTTTGGTCTGATGTTTGGGGTTAATACCACGGGCTGGTTTGGCTTAAGTCATTTTGCACCCGATCAACTGGATGATTGGCACTGGAACCTCCTATTTTTCCAAATGATGTTTGCTGCAACGGCAACCACTATTGCCAGTGGTGCGATGGCAGAGCGGATTCATTTTGTCGCTTATGTGGTGAGTGCGGCCGTTGTATCCGGTTTGATTTATCCTGTCTTTGGTAGTTGGGCATGGGGCAGTTTATTTGGCGGAGACGGTTGGTTAACAGCACTCGGGTTTATCGATTTTGCAGGTTCGACCGTGGTGCATTCGATGGGTGGCTGGGTGGCCTTAGCGGGCATTATCGTATTGGGTCCACGTTTGGGACGATTTGGACGCAATGGGCAAAGCCATTATTTACCGGGGCATAACTTACCATTAGTGGCATTAGGTGGTTTTATTTTATGGTTAGCATGGTTTGGTTTTAATGCAGGCTCGACCATTAATGCCAATGTCAGCGTAGGACGTATTGCTTTAAATACGCACCTTGCAGCGTGTGCTGCAGCGGTTGCATATATGTTGCTCTGTCTCATCCGATCTAAAGCCATTTTGATCCGCAGCACGATCAATGCCTCACTGGGTGGTTTAGTTGCCATTACGGCAGGCTGTGCAACGATGTCTCCACTGTATGCGGTCATCACCGGTTTATGTGCAGGTGTTATGGTGACCTTCCTACCAATGCTCATGGAAAAAATGAAACTGGATGATGTGGTGGATGCGGTGACGGTACATGGTTTCTGTGGCGCATGGGGAACATTGGCTGCAGGGATCTTCCTTGAAAATAATATGTTTAATGGCGATGTCATCGCGATACAAGGGCTTGGGGTGATTGCAGCCTTTTTATGGGGCTTTGGCGTTGCGTTCATTGTATTTAAGGTCTTGGACAAATTGTTGGGTGGCTTACGTGTGAGTAAGCAACATGAACAACGTGGTTTGGATTATACCGAACATGCTGAATTGTCTTATCCCGAGTTTCAAAAAGATGTGACTTTTGAAACGGATGATATGACCAAGCGTCATTAACAGGAGTAAAGCAATGAGCACCGAACTGTTAAATTTGGCACAACGCCGCGAAGCTTTAGAAAAAGGCTTACAACAATTTATTCATGGGACTTTACTCGACAGTGCGCTACGGCACTGGGAACAGCAGTACAGCATGAAACCGTCATTTGTATTGAATCGCTTCTTAAATGATATCTGTACTACAGAAGAGCTACGCTTTTATCGTAAAGATATGCTGAAGCAAGTTTTGTATGAGTTATCTACCTTAGAAAAGCAGGAACTGTTAAGGGTTGAAAAACCGCAGGAGCAGGAGCAAGAAGACGAGCTCATTGCAGAGACCATTAGCGAAGCTTTTTTAGGCTTTATCGAGTCAGTCATGCTGAAGGTGAAATCTACAGATCAGGCTGATTTCACCCAAGATGTGATTGAGCAATTAGAAGAAATCGGGCTGGCAATTGCGGCAAATGCACAAATTAATTCAGCGAGTTTTGTCGAGTTTTTGCCCTTGACCAGTTATGCCAAAGTTTTAACGAGCATTTATGAAGTGTATTGTGACTTTTATGGCCCGATGCGTGCAGACCAAGTTTATGCTCAAACCAAGCTGAAAATTAAAGCCAATTATCCTGAGGTGGATTTACATCAACTGCTTTAGTGTATGGGGTAAAACACCATGAAGCTGATTGTCCGTGTATGAAATCAAGGGATAAAAAAAGCGACCTATTTAGGTCGCTTTTTTCTGGAAGCTTAAGCTACAGTTTCTGGAGCTGTACGCCATAAGCTTTCTAGATCATAGAATTTACGTGCTGTAGGTAACATCACATGTACCACTACAAAACCGAGATCAATCAGGATCCATTCTGCATCACGTTCACCTTCAACGCCAATCGGGCGGAATCCAGCTTTACGTGCTTCTTCTGCCACGTTGTCTGCAAGAGACTTAATGTGACGAGTTGAAGTACCGCTCGCAATTACAATCGCATCTGCGACATTGCTGATTGCTTTGATATCAAGTTCAACAATATCTTTGGCTTTTACATCTTCAAGTGCTTCACGTACAACAGCTAAGCAAGCTTGTACGTCTTTGATTTGCGTTGATTTTGCGAGATCGAGAGAATTAGAAGCGCTGGGCGATGGTTCTAAATTCATAGAGGGTATGATTTCCTGACAATTTTACATGTTCTAATATAGCGGTTTTGTTGCTGAATTTCAAATCAACACGTCATTGACCATTGGCTAAATGAGGGAAGTATTTGTCTTTCCACGCAAAAGAATGTGATGAGTTGCTTCGTGGTCGGTATTCAGCCGCGATGTAACCTGTATATTGGCTTTGATCTAACCATTTAAAAATCTCTGCAAATGGAATCTGCGCTGAGTCAGGTTCATGTCGCCCCGGACAGTCAGCAAACTGTATGTGACCGATATCCTGAATATTTTCTGCCAAAGTACTGAGAATATCTTCACCCATCATCGCCATGTGGTAGCAGTCATATTGCATCTTCAAAGTAGAGTGTTGTACAGCTTCAAGCATTTCCTGAGCTTGGGCAATATTTTGGACCAAAAAGCGCGGCATATCAGTGCCATTAATCATTTCAAATACCGGTTGAATATGATGTTCAGACAACATGTGGCACGCCAGTTTGAGGTTGCTCGACAGGGTATTTAAACATGGGAGCAAGTCGGCATCTTGTGGCTGTTTGCCGGCTAAAATATTGACACTCGGTACATTTAACGCAGTGGCATAGCGAATGCATTGTTCTAAGGCCTGATGGAATTGATTTTCACGCCCCGGAACTCCAGCAAGACCATCACCGCCTTGCATCAAATCACCCGCAGGGACATTGATTAAACACAGGCTTAAATCATTGATGGTGAGTTGGGTTTGGATCTGCTCAATACTCAGCTCATACGGAAACTGAATTTCTACATGCTTAAAACCGTGTTCACGAGCCAAAGCAAAACGCTCTAACAACGGCACTTCGGTAAAAATCATGGATAAATTAACCGCGAGCTGTGTCATGTATATCGTCCTTGAAGCAATTCACTTCTAAAGTGGGAGTTGTTAGTTTTGTTCGACATGTTGAATGATGGTGGCTAAATCTTTTTCTGCAAAACCATTGTCCTGATGGGCTTTGAGTTGCGATAAAGCAAGACTGGCAACAGGGATGCTTAACTCAAACTGGGCTGCCAGTTGGACTGCATTATTCAGGTCTTTAGATAAAGTTTGGACTTTCCATTGCACGGGTTCGAACTGATGCGTTGCCATACGTGGAGTTAAAATTTGAAAAGGCTTTGAATCTGCAAAACCACCGGCAAGTGCTGGTGCTAATAACGTGGTGTCTACACCTGATTTCTCGGCCAGTGCTACAGCTTCTGCGATTAACGTGCTATTGGCAGCGACGATCAGCTGATTACAAATTTTGGTGGCTTGACCTGTACCTGAGTCGCCCATGCGGGTAACACGTTGAGATAAAACATTGTAAATCAGACTCAAATCTTGAATCGTTTGAGCATCACCACCGGCAAAGATGACCAAGGTGCCTTGTTCAGCACCTGCTGTGCCCCCCGAAACAGGCGAGTCAATCCAAGTGACTTGTTTTAACTTTGCAGCATGAGCCAATTGATGGGTTTGATTCACAGATAGACTCGAGAAGTCGACAATAATTTGTCCTGCCGCTAAATGATTTTCGATGCTTGCATATACCGCAGCAACAGCAGCATCATCTGCGAGACAAGATAAAACCACAGGATAATGGGCAATCTTCTCCAATTGAAGCGCTGTCGCGCCAATCGCAATCAATTCATCACACGCAGCGGCAGTTCTGTTCCATACCGCAACTTCAAATCCTGCCTGAATGAGGCGCGTGGCCATGCGGCTACCCATCAGCCCCATACCTAGAAATGCAATTTTAGTATTACGATCAAACGCCATGTGCTGTACTCAATCTATCCTGTGTGACTATTTTACTTATATTGGCGTGGTAAAAACTGAACCTCTGGGTTCTTGTCTTTTTTACGTGCCAATTGGCTGTTTTTGCCGAGCAGTAATTTTAATTGCCAGATTTTTTCTAAGCGTAAAGATCGTTTTGGACTATGTTCCATGGCATCTAGCACTTGTTTTGCCGCTGCCAAGGCATCTGGTGAACGTTGTGATAATTCTTCGGCTAACTGCTGCGCTTGAAGCAAAGGCTGTTCATTTAAATGCGTTACTAAGCCAATATCCTTGGCATATTCTGCGTCAAAAATACGTGCTGTAAGGGTTAATTCCTTGGCTAAATCCAGTCCAATCACACCTTTGAGCGAGCGGGTTAAACCCATATCAGGGACTAAGCCCCAACGACTTTCCATAATTGACATTTGCGTTTTCGGGTGGGCAATACGGATATCGGCAGCCAAGGCAAGTTGCATGCCTGCACCAAAACAAAAGCCTTCAAGTGCTGCAATTACGGGAACAGGAAGTTGCTGCCAAATCAGAAAGGCTTTTTGAAATAAACTTTGACCGGGCTTTAACAGTTCCCACGCAGCATAGGCACGATTTTTTGGATCATTCAGGTCAGCCAAATCAATGCCAGCACTAAATACATTGGCTTCACCCGTTAAAATGACACAGCGTAAGCTACGATCTTTTTTTAATTTTTCAGCGGTGCTGACCAATTCTTTGAGCAATGCAAAGCTCATTGCATTACGTTTTTCTGGACGGTTTAAGTAAACCGTTGCAATGCCATTATTTTTTTCTACACGTAATAAAGTCATGGTAATTACTCTTGTTGTTACTGCGCCCGAGCATAGCATGCACCCTGACAGGATACATGACAGTGCAGTCACAACAGAAGCTGGACGGCACTGACTTTAGTCGGACTGCGCTTAATTATTTTGTTTGGCTAAGATTTGTTGAGCTGCGTGTTCAACTTGCCCCATGACATTTTTTAACTCATCAAAACGGTTCAGGGTTTCTTGAACAAAAGCATCATCCGCTTTACGGCGTTCCTTACGTAAGGTCGATACAAATTGCTCAAATTGACCTGAAACCTCTTGGAGGGTCGGAGCGCCCACATAGCGGGTTGCGCCATAAAGCCGATGTAGCACATGCTCTAATTGTGGAAAATCTTCATCTTCGATGAGCTGTGCCATTTCATGGATTTCTTGTTCAAAGCTATCGACGAGCATTTTCAGTAAATCGACCGCAAGGTCTTCTTTATTCGCGGCCAACTGCAAGCTTTGCTGCCAATCTAAAATACTTGGCTCTAGGGCTTCAATCACCGAACTTCGCTCTAAAACGGGCACTTTCTTAAAGTTATCGGTAGTCCATTGGGTCAAGATTTGAATAATTTGATCCATTTGAATAGGCTTGGTGACATAGTCATCCATACCGCTTTGTAGGAGCTTTTGTTTTTCATCAGAGAGCGCATGTGCCGTCAAAGCGATAATTGGAAGGCGCTTATGATTTTCAAAAGTCGACTCAAGAGAACGAATGGCACGCGTGGTATCGACACCTGACATCACAGGCATTTGAATATCCATAAAGATGAGGTCAAAAGCCCCCAACCCTTGCTGTTGGCGAGCTTGAATGATTTCAATGGCTTCTTGTCCACTCAAAGCCTTGGTGGTTTTCACATTTAACTCAGAGAGCAGGGCTTCAAGCACAATCAGGTTTGGCAAATGGTCGTCGACAGCCAAAATGTGCAGACCTTGACCATTAAATTCTTCATGCTGCTCTTGATCAAACCAAGGCTCATTACTCAATAACTGAATCAGCGCTGTACGGCTGAGTGGTTGATGCAATGGGCGAGCACGGTACTCGTTCAACATGCTTGGATCGAGCATCATTTGGTAGCCATAAACCGCTAAGTTACCGCTATAACGATGACGAATTTCTTTCAGTAAGGCTTCAGAGTCGCCGCTATGATCGACGATCAACCAAGTATTTTCATTGGTTTGCAACTGATTGAGGCGACTAAATAAATCTAGGATTGACTGCGTTTCAATATGTTCAACATCATAATTTTCTAAATAATGACGTAGGACATTGGCAGTTGCTGGATGTGCCAAGTAGGAAACGACTTGGAGATTGCTAAATTGTGGATGCACAATTTCAATTTCATCATCCACCACAAAGCGCGCAGTAAACCAGAAGGTTGAACCTTTTTCCGTTGGGGCACGTTCTTGGTTATCTTCAAAACCAATTTGTCCATGCATCAGGCTGACTAATTGTTTGGAGATGGCAAGACCTAAACCTGTACCACCAAATTGGCGGGTCACAGATGCATCACCTTGCGAGAAGGATTCAAACAGTTTCTTACGGTCAGTACCACTTAGGCCGATACCACTGTCTTGGACACTAAAGTGCAGCAGACATTGACCGATGTCATCGTGCTCCATACGGACACGGACAATAATTTCACCATCAGGAGTGAATTTAATTGCATTTGAGATTAAGTTGGTCAAAATTTGCTTGAAGCGTAGAGCATCACCGACCACAAATTTCGGCACATTGTCCGCATAGTAGAAGATCATATCGATGTGTTTTTGTGCTGCCAATGGCGACAACATATCCATCACATCAAAGACGGCTTCTTCTAAGTCGAATTGCGCAGTTTCGAGTTCTAGTTTGCCTGCATCGATTTTGGAGAAATCAAGCACGTCATTAATTAAAGCCAATAAATGCGCAGAAGATTTACGAATCGTTTGTAGATATAAATTTTGTTCATTACTGAGGTTGCCTTGGCGCAGTAAAAGATGAATAAAGCCATCAATACTGTTCAGCGGTGTGCGCAGTTCATGGGAAATATTGGCCAAAAACACCGATTTTGATTGGTTGGCTTGAATTGCTTGGTCACGTGCTTGACGGTAGGTAATATTTTGTACTTCTAAAGTATCAAGCGTGCGTCTTAAGTCATCTTCCGTTTGTTCGGTATGTTCACGTAGCTCTAAGAAACTGAAATGTAAGCGTTTAACCACATTGGCTATATCACGCTGTAATAACCGGAGTTCGCCAGTACTGTTAATGATCATATGCTGATCTAGAGTGTCGGCATTTAAACGTTGTAACTGCATGCGAATTTCGTACATTGGTGCGATCCAACGACGTGAATAAAAATTCAAACACAGCAAAAGTAATAAGAGCGTCAATAACCCCGTTGCAATCAACACGATTAACACGCGATAGCGAGCAATTTGCAGCGGTTGATTGTCCAGTTCAATGCTTAACCATGCTGGGGTCTGGGTTGAATCTGAAATTTTCAGGGCATAAATATGGTTACCCTGATGTGCAATCGGTCCAATAAAAGATGCTTTACTGTTTAAAGCAGGCCAAATATCTTGATCTTGAAAGCCAATGCTCAGGCGGTTGTTGCCTTTGAGATCTAAAATCGCGGCACGAATCAAATGTTTTTCGTTCAACATACTTTGCATGGCATTACGAGCTTGATCAAACTGCCAAGGGTAATGATTCAGCAAATCAATCGCAGATTCTGACGTGGGTTGATAGCGTGTCAGAATCGCGACAGCCATTTGTTTTTGTTGTGCTTTGGCTGCATTGGAGGTTTCTGTTATTACCAACATCGCACCGACACAAGCCAAAATGGTGATCGGCACGAAAATAAGTGCAATCAACTGACCATAGGCATGATTTAAGTGTAGGCGTTTAAAAAGCTTTTTGTTGATATTTGACATGGTTTAAGCAGTTTATTCCTTATGCCCCGAATATTAGCATGGATTATTTAAAACTGATTGTGCTTTAATCACTTTCGCGAAAAAGCGAGGCAAATGGGTGCAGGCAAAGGCATTTTTTCATACAATAGGCGCACCTCGATATAGGTGTGAATAATGAGTAATACAACCCCTGATTTTCAAGCAGACGATTTTTTATTAGACCATTACGTCGGCAACACGCCGTTAGTGCGTTTACAGCGTCTGGCAAGTCATACTCAAGCAACAGTATTAGCCAAGTTAGAAGGCAATAACCCAGCGGGTTCGGTCAAAGATCGCCCTGCATATAACATGATTATGCAAGCGGAAAAGCGTGGTCAGATTAAACCGGGTGATACGTTGATTGAAGCGACGAGCGGAAACACAGGGATTGCTTTAGCTATGGTTGCAGCAATGCGTGGCTATAAAATGACCTTGATCATGCCTGCAAGTTCTAGCCAAGAGCGTAAAGATGCCATGCGTGCCTACGGTGCTGAACTGATCGAATCTGAAAACATGGAAGAAGCACGTGATCTTGCCCTTCAAATGGAAAAAGACGGCAAAGGTTTAGTCCTAAACCAGTTTGGTAACCCGGACAATGTGGAAGCACATTACCTCACTACGGGGCCTGAGATTTGGAAACAAACAGGCGGTAAAATTACACATTTCGTCAGCTCAATGGGAACCACTGGGACCATTATGGGGATTTCGAAATATTTAAAAGAACAAAATCCAGATATTCAAATTGTCGGTTTACAACCGTCTGAAGGCTCAAACATTGCTGGCATTCGCCGTTGGCCACAAGAATATCTTCCTACGATTTTTGATCCTTCACGTGTTGATCGCATTATGGATATTCCGCAAATTGAAGCGGAAAAAACGGCTCGTCGTTTAGCACGTACAGAAGGTATCAGTGCAGGTACCTCATCGGGTGGTGCGGTATGGGCTTCAGTTAAATTGGCTGAAGAAAATCCGGATGCCGTGATTGTTTGCATCGTATGTGACCGTGGTGACCGCTACTTGTCTACTGGTCTATTCTCTGTTGTTGATCCTGAATAATTACAGTGGCCGATCGGCACTGGTGAGTACTTATGCGTTTACCTGTTTTAATTTTTGATATCGAAACACTGACAGATTTGAAGTCAGGTGCGCATTTGTATGGACTGGATCTGCCTGAGGTGGATCTAGATGCTGCGCTGACTAAACTGCGTCGCCAAGAGGCGGGCACGGATTTTCAGCGTTTGGCCTTGCATGAAATTGTCTGTATCTCTGGACTATGGATTGATGAAAAGGGCATGAAGTTGTTTTCATTTAGCCGTGAAGACAATAGCGAAGCTGAAATTTTAAAAAAATTCGTTTCTATTTTTGAAAAGCGTCATCCGACCTTGGTCAGTTGGAACGGTTCACAGTTTGATTTGCCTGTGATTTTGTTCCGTGCCATGTATCACGGACTATCTGCACCAAGTTTGTTCGATCAGGGCGAGATTGATACGCAAAAGCGCTATAATAACTACCAGAATCGTTATCATCATCGTCATGTAGATTTGATGGATGTCATGGCCATGTTCCATGGTCGTCATTTTCAAAAGCTCGACGATGCAGCACATTTACTTGGTTTCCCCGGTAAACGTGGTGATGGTGGCTACCATGTGCCTGAATATGTGCGTGAACAACAGTGGATGGAACTGACCAGCTACTGTGAAGGTGATGTGCTCAATACATGGTTGATTTATTTACGCTGGCTGTTGCTGAAAGGACAGTTATTGTTAAATGATCATCAGCACCTGATTCAAAGCACGATTCAATATTTACAAACTCAGCCGCAACACGCTGATTTTTTATCGGTATGGCAGCAAACCTCGCAACGTACCGAATTCACCCAATCTGATTTCCCATCTTCCACACATTAGGTACGCATGAAACACAAAGCCAAACCCCAAAAAGCCCAACAACCCATTTATACATTTCAGGTTGAATCGCTTTCACATGAGGGGCGAGGCATAGCGCATTTTGGCACGCATCCAGATCATCCTGCAGAAAAACACGGTAAGAAAGTCTTTATCCGTTATGCCTTGCCGGGTGAAACAGTGCGTGCGCGTATTACCAATGTCGTTAAGCGTCTTGAAGAAGCAGACAGTCTGGAATTACTGAGTGAAGAGTCGTCTCTACGGGTAAAACCTGCCTGTCCACATTATGGGGTCTGTGGTGGTTGTAGCATGCAGCATATTCATCCCGACGAGCAAATTCGTTTAAAACAAGATGTTTTACAATCACATTTGCAACATTTTGCCGGCATTCAGCCTGATCAATGGTTAGCTCCGTTACGTTCATTGCGTGAAGATTACCGTCGCAAAGCGCGTATCGGTGTGCGTTACCTACCTGCAAAAGATAAGCTCGTGGTCGGCTTTCGTGAGAGCCAGTCAAATAAACTGACTTCGATTGACCGTTGTATGGTGTTGGATCGTGAGTTTGGCTCAATCACCACACTCAAACAACTGTTACAAGGTTTGCAAGGTAAAGCAGATATTGGGCATATGGAACTGGCCATGGGAGATCAAGAAATTGCTCTCCTGATTCGTCATACGGCGGAACTTTGCGCGGAAGATGTCAACCAATTAGTAAAATTTGCGTTACATAAAGAGTGGCAACTGTACTTACAACCTGAAGGGCCAGACAGCTTACATCGTGTGGATCATCCCGATGCACCGATGCGTCTGCACTATGGTCTAAGTGACTTTGGTGTGGAATTTGGCTTTAATCCTCAGGACTTCACGCAAGTGAATTCCACGATTAATCCGCAAATGGTGAAACTGGCATGTGAATTGCTTCAGTTACAACAAGGTGAGCGAGTTCTAGATCTGTTTTGTGGTTTAGGAAACTTTTCTTTACCACTTGCTCAATGTGTGGGTTCAACGGGTCAAGTCGTTGCAGTTGAAGGGAGTGAAGAAATGGTTCAGCGTGGTGCAGAAAATGCACAAAACAATGGCCTTTCGCAACTGAAATTTTATTCACAAGATTTAACAAAAGATTTTTCGCATCATTCTTGGGCAAAACAAGGATTTGATGCATTATTGATAGACCCACCACGATCTGGTGCAGAAGAAATAATGCGTTATGTGCCCAAATTTGGTGCAAAAAGAATCGTTTATGTGTCATGTAATCCTGCAACACTAGCACGCGATGCTGGAATGCTGGTACAACAAGGCTACCGTTTGAAAAAAGCGGGTGTCATGGACATGTTTACCCATACAGGGCATGTCGAATCGATTGCTTTGTTCGAAAAAGAAAATCAGATAAACGATTAAAAGTTATGAAGCGTAGAAAACTAGGAGTAGGGTATGGTCACAGTACGTGAACAATTACCTGGACGTCTCAATGAGCTGTCTCAGGAAACGACTGTAGAACATGCCGAGCAAGCACAGCATGATTTAGCTGAATGGCTAGAGCGTGTGAGTGGCATGTTTGACGGGGCTCCTCTAAAGCAACTCGAAGAAGTTGCCCATCTGACCTTACAGAATGAACTTGAAACAACGGTCAACCATCGCTCAAATACCTTCTATACGGGTATTGAAATGGCGGATATTCTTGCCCATCTGTATGCGGATGAAGATACGTTATCAGCAGCTATGCTGTATCGAAGTGTTCGTGAAGGCGTAACCAGTTTAGAAGAAGTCCAAAGCAAATTTGGCGATCAAGTGCATGCTTTGGTCAAAGGCACGCTTGCTATGGGTAAGTTGTCTGACCTGATTGAGCAAAATAAACGTCTAGAAGATCATTTTAATAATAACCAACGTGAACATTTGACCGGCATTTATAAAATGCTGATTTCGGTGACCGAAGATGTTCGTGTTGTATTAATCAAACTTTCTGAACGTACCTATGCATTACGTGAGTTGGCGCACTCAACCAAAGAGCGACAAGAGCGTGTCGCACGAGAAATTTTAACCATTTATTCGCCGCTCGCGCACCGTTTAGGGATTGCACAGCTTAAGTGGGAGCTTGAAGATCTTGCTTTCCGTTATCTAGCACCTGAACGCTATAAAGAAATTGCCTCTTTACTGAATGAAAAACGTTTAGAGCGTGAACAATATATTCAGTTCGTGACAGAAAAGTTGCGTAAAGAACTATTAGATCATGGCATTGAGGCCGAGATTAATGGTCGGGTGAAACACATTTATTCGATTTATCGAAAAATGAAGAGTAAGAACCTGAGCTTTGATCAGCTTTATGACATTCGAGCAGTTCGCGTTTTGGTGGATAATGTACCTGAGTGTTATCACACACTGGGGATCGTTCATCAGATTTGGCGTCATATTCCGCATCAGTTCGATGATTATATTACTAACCCGAAAGCCAATGGTTATCGCTCACTGCACACGGCCGTGATTGCAGAGAACAAATCTTTAGAAGTGCAAATTCGTACGCATAATATGCACGAAGAAGCTGAGCTCGGGGTGTGTTCGCACTTTAACTATAAAGAAGGTTCTAAAACCACAGATTATTCATTTAATCATCGCTTACATTCTTTACGTGCAGTGCTTGAACATTATCAAGAACGAAATGATGCTAGCGCCCATAAAGAAGATGAGGCTTCTGAAAACTTCGAACAAATCCAAGAGTTTGAAGATTTTGAGAAAATCTATGTGTTTAGTCGTGATGGTGATATCAAAGAATTACCACGCGGTTCGACTGTGCTCGACTTTGCCTATCATGTGCATACTGAAGTGGGCAACAAGTGCTATGCAGCACGGGTGAACCAACGTTATGTACCTTTAACCTATACCCTAAAAACTGGGGAACAGGTCGAGATTTTAACCAAGAAAGATCGTGAGCCTAACCGAGATTGGTTGGTAAACTCGCTGGGTTATATCAAGACGGCTCGTGCACGTGATAAGTTGCGTCATTGGTTCCGTCAGCAAGACCGTAGTAAAAACTTGGAAGTGGGACGTGAGATTCTGAATAAAGAATTGTCACGTTTGGCGATTCACCCGAAAAGTATCGATTTGAATGATTACTGCAATCATTTTAATGTGAAATTGGGTGAAGATATATTGATTGGCTTGGTGAGTGGTGACATTAGCTTGCATGCTTTAATCAATCAGGTTAACCGTCATATGCACCTCGATCAGGATGAGCCTGAACTGGTGTTAAAACCAACCTTGAACCCACGTGCAAGTCATACGCTTTCGGCGCATGGTATTTTGATTGATGGTTTGGACAATGTAGAACTACACATTGCTCAGTGTTGTCAGCCTGTGCATGGTGAATCGATTGCTGGTTATATCACCCTGAATCGTGGCGTAAGTATCCATAAGGTCGCATGTCCGGATTATATTCGTATGATTGGACAAGAGCCTGAGCGTGCGGTTGAAGCGGATTGGGAAATGCAGCCAACTCGCGGTCAAAGTGTGCAAATCGTGGTGGAAGCTTATGACCGTCGTGGTTTGCTTAAAGATCTGACTCAAGTGATTTTCTCAGACCAAATCAACATTCGTCAGGTGAATACGATTTCCGAAAGTGATGGTATTGCCAATATGAAGTTGTTGATTGAAGTGAAAGGCTTGGCGCAGTTATCGAAACTGTTGGCACGTCTAGAACAACAACCGGGCATTATCAGCGCACGTCGATTGGTACAAGGTAGCTAAAAATAAAGCTGTATAAAAAACCCGCTGCGTGCGGGTTTTTTATTATATTGGGGGAGAGAAATTATAAAATTGAATGCTTATGCTGCCTTCAGAGCTTTTTGAAAAGCGTCGACATAATCTAACACAAGCCATTGACCATTGGGTTGCAACAGGCCCCTTTAAAAATGGTAAAGCTGTGTGTGAACATTTTGGCTTAGCGGTTCCTTTAATTTCCCAATTATTAAATAGTCATCGGCAGATTGGAGAGAAATTTGCACGTGAATTAGAGTCACAATTGGGACTCATTAAGGGAAGTTTAGATAATGAGGTTCAGTTTATAGAACAAGACAAGTGCACTGAGGAGCAAGCAAGCTTGGTCCTTTTTGAAATGCAGGTGGTTGAGACACAGGCATTTTCTTTAAAACCGATTTCAAATGATTCATCTCAATATTCAGCATTATTTAAAAACACTCAAGACCTGTATTTGATTCGCATCACAGCATCGTATTATGCCCCTGTATTACAAGAGGGTTGGCTTGTGGTCTGTGATGAACGGCGAGGGGTAGAGAGATCGGATCTAGCCTGTGTATATTTGCGAAATGGCTTAAATTTAATTTTAAACGTGATACAGCAAACAGATGATACGTGGCAATTTGCAAGTCTAGACCAAAAACGACAGGTGGAATTCCTGCAATCCGATATTGAAAAATTAGATTCTATTATTGCGATTTTGCCTAGCTCATTTATTTAAGGTAGTCGCATAAAAAAACCCATCCGAAGATGGGTTTTGATCTGAACTATAAGTCGAAAAGCTTAAGGAATCTCTTCTTCTTCAAATTCAGGCTTCACTTGTACAATGAAGTCTTGACGGTTCAGGCCACGCCATAACGCGAAGGCTGTACCAATGTAGATTGATGAATATGTACCCACAAATACACCAACAAACATTGCAACAGAGAACCATTTCAGACCATCACCGCCCAGTACCATCATCGCTACAACAACCAGTAACAGTGTCATAGAGGTGTGAATGGTACGGCGAAGTGTTTCAGTCAAAGCACTGTTCACAACTTCAAGAGGTTCAGCACCGCGAATCTTACGGAAGTTTTCACGAATACGGTCAGATACAACGATGTTATCGTTGAGCGAGAAACCAATAATCGCGAGTAGCGCAGCCAAAACTGTTAAGTCAAACGGCCACTGCATCATGGCAAAGATACCAATGGTCACCACGATATCGTGGAATAAAGACAGTACAGCACCCATCGCAAGTTTGAATTCAAAGCGAATAGTGACATAAACCAACATGAGCAGTAGGGCAAGACCTACAGCGCCAGCAGAACGCACGTAGAGTTCATTACCGACTTGACCGCCAACCACATCAACTTTATGTACTTCTGCTTTATTGCCCGGCAATTGAGCAGCAGTCGTAATGGCTTTGGTTAGGTCTTCAGCTTCAATGTCTTTTTGAACTGGCATACGAACCATCAGGTCGCGGTCAGATCCTAAGGTTTGTACCACAGGGTCTTTAAAACCAGCTTTTGTCAGCGCTGAGCTCACATCGGTAGATTTTACTGGTTGACTATAGTTCAACTCTGCTGCCACACCGCCAGTAAAGTCCAAACCGAGGTTTAGACCTTTGGTGCAAATAAAAAAGATACTTGCGAGCGTTAAAATAATCGATATCAAGGCTGCCGGTTTGGCAATCTTCATAAACGGAATAATGCGCTCGTTGTCAGGACGGCCGTATTGTTTCGGTTGAGTATTTTCAGTCATCTTAGATCTCCTAAATGCTCAACTTCTTCAGGTTACGTTTTTTACCATAAATGATTTGTACGATTGCACGTGTCACAGTAATTGCTGTGAACATTGAGCAGACAATACCAATCATTAGGGTAACCGCGAAGCCTTTAATTGGGCCTGTACCAATTGCGAACAGAATGAAAGCCACCAAGAATGTAGTTAAGTTGGAGTCAAAGATGGTGTTATACGCACGATCATAACCCGCAACAATCGCCTGTTTCGGCGAGGCACCCCATTTAATTTCCTCTCGTATCCGCTCACAGATCAGTACGTTGGCATCGACCGCCATACCAATGGTAATCACGATACCTGCAATACCCGGAAGGGTGAGGGACGCGCCAATCCAAGACATGATAGTTAAGATCATGGCAAGGTTAACCACGAGAGCAAAGTTGGCAATCAAACCGAACACACGGAAGAAGACGACCATCCAAATCGCAACTAATAAGAAACCGATTTGAGTTGATAATACGCCTTTGTCGATATTTTCTTGACCGAGACTCGGACCAATCACACGTTCTTCCACGAAGTACATTGGCGCCGCCAAAGCACCTGCACGTAACATCAATGCAAGTTCAGACGCTTCTTGAGGTGAATCTAGACCAGTAATACGGAACTGAGAACCTAATACGGCTTGAATAGTTGCAGCATTGATGACCACAGATTCGGTATAAGGTGTACGAACTTCAGTTTGTGTACCTGTTGCAGGGTCTGCAACATAACTAATTTTTTGTTTGTTCTCGATGAACAGAACAGCCATTCGTTTGCCTACAGCATTACGAGTAGCTTCAGACATCAACTTACCGCCCGCAGTGTCCAAAGTAATGTTTACTTCAGCACCACCTGTATCTTGGCTAAAGCCTGATGACGCATTTTGTACACGTTCACCTGTTAAGATACGGTTACGGTTAAGCAATAATTGACGACCGCTGTCCAAAGATTCATAAGCAAAAGCTTCTGTACCTGGCGGTAATGAGCCTTTTGCTTGACCTGTGTAAGGATCGATATATTGATCATTTAAATCAGAAACTAAGCGGAACTCAAGGTTTGCAGTACGACCAAGTACACGTTTTGCTTCAGCAGTATCTTGTACACCTGGTAATTCAACCACAATACGGTTGCTACCTTGAGTTTGTACTAATGCTTCCGCTACACCTAACTCGTTAATACGGTTACGTAAAGTTGTTAAGTTTTGGTTGACAGCATAAGACTGAATTTCTTGTTTACGTGTATCTGTGTAGCTTAAACGCAGTGTTGAACCTTCAGTTGTTGCAACCGCTTGTTGAGTATATTCATTGCCGTTACGACGAAGGAAATCCATAGCTGCAGAACGGTCATCATTATTTGCAAATTGCATCGTAATGGTGTTGTTGTTCAAAGATAAGCTATTGAATTTTAATTTATTGTCGCGAAGTTGGCGACGTAAGTCAGCCGCAGACGTTTCCATACGCTGTGAAATGGCTTTATCCATATCCACTTCAAGTAGGAAATGTACACCACCACGTAAATCTAGACCCAGCTTCATTGGTTTAGCACCAATTTTTTGTAGCCATTCTGGGGTAGTAGGCGCAAGGTTCAGTGCGACGACATAATTTTCACCGAGCCCACGACGTAGTGCTTCTTTCGCTTTTAATTGTTGTTCGCTAGAATCAACACGTAATAAAGCGGCATTATTGGTGAAGCTATTGTCATGGCTGGCAATATTTTCAGATTTTAAAATCTGCTCTGCTTTTTGTACGATGCTTTGATCAATCTGGGTACCGGCTTTGGCACCTGAAATTTGAACAGCAGGTTCATCAGGATACAAACTTGGCAGGGCATATAATGTACTGATGACTAGTACCACTAGAATCAGTAGATATTTCCATGCTGGGTAACGCATTCGTTTTCTTCTTAAAATGAAAAAAGCCGTGCGGGTGCACGACTTATTTTTTGATTAAAGGTTATTTAGAGTGCCTTCAGGCAGAACTGAAATCACACTTGCGCGTTGTACTTTTACTTCTACGCCACGGTTCAGTTCAACAACTGCAAAATCACCTTCGATTTTTGTGATTTTACCCATTAAACCGCCCGCAAAAACAACTTCACTACCAACACCTAGGCTTTCAATTAGTGCACGATGTTCTTTTGCACGTTTTGATTGAGGGCGCCAGATCAAGAAGTAGAAGATTGCGACAAATACCGCAATCATCAACAGGTTTGCCATCATGCTTGGTTGCTGTGCAGCTTCACCTGCCGCGTGAGCAGTAGAAATAAAAAGGCTCATTTCATTTTCCTAAACTAAAAAAACTGGTTATCAATACTTTGATAAATAAATTGGACTTGTTCAGCAATTTACCTTGTCTTTTTCTTCAGCGCAAATGCTGAAAGAATTAATCTTGAGGACAAGGTGGCACTTCCATGCCGCGACGACGATAAAAGTCTTCAACAAACTCATCAAAAGTGCCATGATCGAGAGCATCACGCATCGCTTCAGTTAGACGTAGGTAATAACGTAAGTTATGAATAGTACCGAGCATCGAACCGAGCATTTCGCCGCATTTCTCAAGATGGAAGAGATAAGATTTGGTGAAATTTGTACAGGTATAACAGTCGCAATGTGGGTCAAGCGGACTTTGATCATGACGATATTTGGCATTGCGAATACGCACTAAACCGTCGGTCACAAAATAATGACCATTACGTGCATTTCGAGTTGGCATCACACAGTCAAACATATCGACACCGCGACGAACCGCTTCTACGATATCTTCTGGTTTACCGACACCCATCAAGTAACGTGGTTTATCTGCAGGCATTTTCTCTGGAAGATAATCCAATACTTTGATCATTTCTTCTTTAGGTTCGCCAACAGACAAGCCGCCAATGGCATAACCATCAAAATCAATTTCTTTCAGACCATTTAAAGATTCATCACGTAAATCTTCATACATGCCGCCTTGGATAATACCAAATAGTGCATTACGGTTTTTCAGCACGTCATGATGTTGAGTCTTACAACGTTTCGCCCAACGTAATGAAAGCTGCAATGATTTTTGCGCTTCTTCATGTGTTGCAGGATAAGGCGTACATTCATCAAAAATCATCACGATGTCTGAATTCAGCGTGTGCTGAATATCCATCGAAATTTCAGGAGATAAAAAGACTTTAGAGCCATCAATCGGAGAGCGGAAAGTCACGCCCTCTTCTTTAATTTTGCGCATAGCGCCAAGGCTGAAGACTTGGAAACCGCCTGAATCTGTCAAAATCGGGTTATTCCATTTCATGAATTGGTGTAAACCACCATGTTCACGAATGACATCTAGGCCTGGGCGAAGATATAAATGGAAGGTATTGCCCAAAATAACTTGGGATTTAATTTCTTTAATGTCACGTGGGAGCATGCCTTTTACAGTACCGTAAGTACCGACAGGCATGAACATAGGTGTTTCAACAACACCATGTTCAAGGGTTAAACGGCCGCGACGAGCACGGCCCGATTGCGCCAATTTTTCAAACTTCATACAAGGTCCAGATCAAGGCGAAAAAACAGTTCGCTGATGGTAAGAGTGCTAAAAGTGCTCTATTTTCCTTGATTCTGCGGTTAAACGCTAGCTTTGTCGGGTGTTAAGTCTGTAAATTTATAGATCGCATCTTGTGACAGGGCTTCATCTGAACTCTTGGCATTAAAATAAAACTGGTTAATTCGCTGCAAAATTTCTTCTTTTTCCATCGCAAATGTGCCTTTCGGGTCAGATGTCATGGCCACGATGCTGTCAATGAGTTTTTGAATATAGGGATTCGTGGTTGCATAGCTTTTTTCTAAGCTTAAAAGATAGACTTCATTGGCTACATGTAAATAGTTATAAGGTTGTATTTCAAGGATTTGAGCCAAATCAATCAGCAGGTCTTTATCATACTGAGACAGCTTCATACGCTTGGGTAAACTGTCGAGCTTGAGGGGTTGTTTGGATTTGAGAAAATCGTCAAGTTGTGTACTTGGAGGATTTAAAACCTGAGCTGAATAAATTTCTATTTCGGGCTGTGTCGGGACCGTGATAAAAAACAGAATATTGTCCAGTTCTATGCCGTAGGAATGAACCAAGTCGAATTTTGTTTGTTGTATAGCATTGAGCAAGATTGAAAGATGGTTAGTTGACTCAGACTTTATCGTACTTTTTATAGAAGATGGATCAAGGTTTAAATGGCCCACTTCATTTACAGATGTCAGTTTGAACTGCGCCAAGTCTTGACTCAAAGCCGGTAGGCTACGATAGCGCCATTTCGACACATTCCATCGATCATGCGTTGTAAGATATTGAGCAGAATCTTCATCTTCGGCAAAAATACTACGCTGCGTAGAGACTGCGATATATTCTATGGATAAATAGGGATTGAACGCCAATGTACATGCGTAAATATGGTCGTCTTGGTGCTGCTCATAGAGTTTGAAAAACGCCTGAATCAGCACATTTTTCAGTGCATTAATTTGATTTTGCATATTTTATTTTTCTTTTAAGTTTTGGAGGTGCTTGATCACCTCATCATTATTTTTTTACTTTAGTACGTTAAAGCCCGAACTTAAAAGTTCGGACGATAATCAAAATTTTGGCTGGCAGCTTGATCGCGGAAAGGGCGAACCGCTTTTTTACTCAGCAATAGCGTATTAATAATATTGTTAGGAAACACTTGAATGTGGTTGTTGAACAACTCAACGTTGCGGTTAAAAATAGTAATCGCCGCACCGACATTTTCGTTTTGTTCTTCAATTTCATTCATCATTTTCAGATAAATATCATTGGCTTTGAGCTCTGGGTAGTTTTCAACCACAACATTCAGGCTGCGCATCAGATCTTGATTTAAGGCTTCGATACGCTGTAATTGGCTGACATCGGTACTATTTACGTTCAAATTCATAATATTTTGACGGAGTTCAGTGACTTTTGCCAAAGTCCCTTGTTCAAAATTGGAATATTGCTCAACCAGTGGCTGTAATCCATCTAAAATTTTGATTTTTTGACGTTCATAGCTGGCTACATCTGACCATGCACGAATGGTTGCATTGTGATGTCGGACAATATTGTTGCGAATCATGATTGCGCCAATCACCAATGCAATGATGATTAAAACAAAGATCAAAAGCCCCATAAAATTTTATCCTCAAGATAAAAGGTCGTAATTTAAAACATTATTGTATGAAATCTATTTTAAAAACTGCGTTAAGTCGTTTTTCAAATTTTCTAAAGCATTTAATTTAAAGGTTCTGAGATGTCCACGCAATGCCGAAACATCTTGAATTCGTTTTGCTTTACTACTGACTTTAAATAAATCTGTAGAGCCAAGATAGCACATTATGCGGTGGCTCGGATGAAATAGCAGATCACCTTCACGGTTTTGAAAAAAATCCGCTAGTCGGAGGACAAATCCCGGGCTGAGTAATTTAGCCATTTCCATTTGGTTATCGCCATAAAATTTTAATTTTTGATTGGTTTGAATGTCGCTGCTGTGCCAAGGAAAACTATAGGGATAGCCAAAGTTTTTACCTGTTGCAGATACGGCAAGTCCATGGATGCCAATATCAAAAACAAATATGCCCCACAGGTCTTTATGAATTTCTTTCACCGTGACTTCATCACCGTCTTTGTCACGTACTTTCAGTTCATTCACATAGTGATAATGAAAGACCATGACCTGATGCTGTTGCTGATTTTCATCTTCCCAAACAGTGCTCGCAAAGGTCTGAATATCATTCGAAAGGCTGCCTTGCTTAAACACGGGGAACATACGTTTAAGATTGCCAATAAATTGCAGATTATTCAGTGGCATCGAAATGTATTGAGGCTGTCGGTTAAAAGCCAATTGGTATTTTCTGGCAATGCATTCGGTTTCTAAAAACGCAATAACTTCTTCGAGCGGATCATCTTTTTCATAGCTGATATAGGCCCAGAACACCATAGCCAACCCCGCAGCAAAGCAGAGCTGTGCCCAGCCATGATCGGGCTGAATCACAATAAACAGCATGAATCCGATACCCAGTGCGGCTAAAGCTAGGGGGAGTAAATTTTCAAATTTGAGTGTAATGGGAGCATTCCATGGATGCAGTCCATCGAGGAGCTCTTGGTGTGTTTTGGCGTTTCGGCCTATATCCCAAAGCCGAGCGATATTCTGAAAAACCACAGCATTCTTTTTTCGACGAATATGGATGGAGTGCTTTACAGAATCTATCGGCATAGGGATGATTTCGGCGTAATTTTATTTGTGGTTAATATTATCAATTAACATTGCATCACCATAACTAAAGAAGCGATATTGGCTTTTGACGGCATGGTGATAGGCATTCAAAATATTGTCTCGACTGGACAACGCTGACACTAACATGAGCAGGGTAGACTCAGGTAAATGGAAGTTGGTAATTAAACGATCGACTACTTTGAACTCATAACCTGGGTAGATAAAGATTTGTGTATCACCAGTCCAACCCTTGAGTTCGCCGCCATTGGCTTGAGCAGCACTTTCAGTCGCACGAGTCGCGGTGGTGCCAACAGCAATGACTTTATTGCCACGTGCTTTTGTTTCACGGATTAAAGCCATAGATTCTTCTGACACGTCACACCATTCGCTGTGCATGATGTGATTTTCAATGTCATTGGTACGTACGGGTAAAAATGTACCTGCACCCACATGCAAGGTAACAAAGGTTTTATTTACGCCTTTGTCCGCCAATTTTTTGAGTAGCGCTTCATCAAAATGTAAGCTTGCTGTTGGTGCTGCAACTGAAGCCAATTTGGTCGGATCGTTAAAAACAGTTTGGTAACGTTCGGTATCAATCGCTTCTGCTTCACGGTTAAAGTAAGGCGGAATCGGTAATGCGCCGTATAAATCTAAAACTTGTAAAATAGGCTGTGAAAATTCCACAACAAATAAGTTTTCATGACGGCCTTGAACGGTCACTTTAACTTCGTCTGGACCAATAAATAATTCTGCACCTTCTTTAGGCGTATTACTGGCTTTAATGTGGCAATGTGCGGTTTTTGGGTCAAGAATACGTTCAACTAAGACTTCAACTGCACCGCCAGTTGCTCGTTTGCCTTTTAAGCGGGCTTTCATCACTTTGGTATCGTTTAGTACCAATAAGTCACCTTCATTGAGCAAGTCTAAAATGTCAGTGAAATGATGGTCGTGATATTCACCATTGAGATCGAGATGGAGCAGGCGTGATGCACTACGTGTTTCAAGCGGATAGCGGGCAATGAGTTCGTCGGGGAGATTGAAGTTAAAGTCAGAAAGTTGCATGTTAAGAAATCTGAAAAGGGGATAATGAAATTTGGCTTAGTATAAGCTTTTTTGGGTTTTAACGCTGAAATTGATGGATTATCCATCTAAAAATTCTTATACGGTTTATTTTTAATCAAATGAGAACATCATGCGTTGACAAGTTTTTGAAACAGTTTATTATACGTTCCAACACCTTCCCGAGGTGGTGAAATTGGTAGACGCGGTGGATTCAAAATCCACTATCAGAGATGATGTGTCGGTTCGAGTCCGACCCTCGGGACCAAAATTCTAAAAGACCCCAAGCTTATTAAGACTTGGGGTTTTTTATTGCCTGAAGGAAATTAAAAATAAGATATTTGGTAATTATGCTCTAAAGCTTTTGGATAACTTATAAATGATTTGAGAAATAAATTTTTAATAAAAAATAGGGGTGTATATGTCAGCAAATTTAAATGCAGAACTAAACTTGAATCAATTTGCATTAAAATTATTGGAAAGTACTTATGGATTGGAATTTATTTGTGTACTTATTTTTCTTGTGGTGATGGTCTCTAGTATTTACTTTCTTGCTAAATCTGGCGTGATTTCAGGGTTAAGAGATTATAGTGATTACAAGCGGCGAAAAAAGAATGAATATATTGATGAACAAGAAAATCTTCTCAAGGAAGATACTTTAACTGAGTTTTCTAATGAGTTGAAATATCATTTGAAAGTCGCAAAGTTAGCAAATTATTTAAATGTTAAAAATAAAGATATAGATTTGCTTAAATACATTTTGTCTTGCTGTGATAAAGATAGGGCCGTTAGATTATATAAAAGGGGGCAGGAGTATTTGGAAAAAGATGAAGTAAGTCGTAAATATGAGCTGAATAAAAAATATACAAAGAATAAGATAAAATGGTATGGGTATTGCGGGACGATTTTATATTTTTTCATTAATGCTATTGGTTGTGCTCCATATATTGTTATTACTTATATTAGTTTTGTTTATAGTGAGAGTATCTCAACGTTACCTAGTGACTTGAATTACCTTTTAATTTGTTTTTTTATGACATTTTTTATCATTTCAATGTTTGTTTTATGGCATTTCCTAAAACCTGAAGCAGCTAAGAATTTCTTGGAATTAGAGAAAATTAATCTCAGTTCCTAAAAAAAGGTTTATTCAGGGATAAAAAAACCAGCGCTTTCGCGCTGGTTTTTTTACATCACTAACTTGCGTTAGTTTTGCATCAACTTATTGAGCAGCTTCAAGAGCAGCATTCAAAGTTGCACTTGGACGCATTACAGCATTTACTTTTGCTGTATCTACAGCGTAGTAACCACCGATGTCCGCAGCTTTACCTTGAACTTCAGCAAGTTCTGCAACGATTTTTTCTTCGTTGTCAGCAAGTGCTTGAGCAAGAGGAGCGAATTTCGCTTTAAGATCTGCATCTTCGTCTTGCGCAGCAAGTTCTTCAGCCCAGTATTTAGCAAGGTAGAAGTGGCTGCCACGGTTGTCCAGCTCGCCAGTACGACGTGATGGAGATTTGTCGTTATCCAGCAGTTTGCCTGTTGCAGCATCTAAAGTCTTCGCCAGAAGTTTCGCTTTCGCGTTGTCTTCTTTGATGCCCATTTCTTCAAGAGAAACAGCAAGTGCCAAGAACTCACCTAAAGAATCCCAACGTAAGTGGTTTTCTTCTACAAGTTGTTGTACGTGTTTAGGCGCAGAACCACCCGCACCAGTTTCGTACATGCCGCCACCAGCCATTAGAGGCACGATAGAAAGCATTTTCGCAGAAGTACCCAATTCCATAATCGGGAACAAGTCTGTGAGGTAGTCACGTAGGATGTTACCAGTTACAGAAATTGTATCTAGGCCACGAGCAACACGTTCAAGTGTATAACGCATAGCACGGACTTGAGACATGATTTGAATGTCTAAACCAGTAGTGTCGTGCTCTTTCAAGTAAGTTTGAACTTTCTTGATGAGTTCGTTTTCGTGTGGACGGTACGGGTCAAGCCAGAAGATCGCAGGCATGCCTGAGTTGCGTGCACGTGTAACAGCCAGTTTCACCCAGTCGCGGATTGGTGCGTCTTTCACCTGACACATACGCCAGATGTCGCCTTCTTCCACGTTTTGAGACATCAATACTTCACCTGTTTCCAGATCCGTGATGTTGGCAACACCCGCTTCAGGAATTTCGAAAGTCTTGTCGTGTGAACCGTATTCTTCCGCTTTTTGCGCCATCAGACCAACGTTAGGAACTGTACCCATAGTGCGTGGGTCAAAGTTACCATTCCATTTACAGAAATTGATCATTTCTTGGTAGATACGCGCGAAAGTAGATTCAGGCATTACAGCTTTACAGTCGTACTGTTTTCCGTCAGCACCCCACATTTTACCGCCACCACGGATCATTGCCGGCATAGAAGCATCTACAATTACGTCATTAGGTGAGTGGAAGTTAGTGATGCCTTTTGCAGAATCAACCATTGCAAGTGCGGGACGGTGTTCTTGGCAAGCATGTAAGTCAGCAATGATTTCTTCACGAAGAGAAGTCGGAAGAGTTTCAATTTTTTCGTAAAGACCAGACATACCGTTGTTGATGTTAATACCTAACTCATCAAACAATTTGCCGTGTTTTTCGAATGCATCTTTGTAGTAAATCTTCACACAGTGACCGAAAACGATTGGGTGAGACACCTTCATCATGGTCGCTTTTACGTGTAGAGAGAACAAAATGCCTGCTTCTTTACAATCATCTAATTCTTTTTCATAGAAGTCGCAAAGTGCTTTTTTGCTCATGAACATTGAGTCGATGATTTCGCCTTCTTGAAGCGCAACTTTTGGCTTAAGAACAACAGTTTCACCAGACTTCGTGATCAATTCCATTTTTACATTGCGAGCGCGGTCTAAAGTCATAGACTTTTCGCCGTGGTAGAAGTCACCTTCGTCCATGTGAGAAACGTGAGTTTGTGACCACTGTTTCCATTCGCTCATAGAGTGCGGATGTTTCTTCGCGTAATTTTTTACTGCAGTAGGTGCACGACGGTCAGAGTTACCTTCACGAAGTACAGGATTTACAGCAGAACCTAGGCATTTGCTATAACGTGCCTTGATTTCTTTTTCTTCCTCAGTCGCTGGGTTTTCTGGGTAGTTCGGAATTGCAAAACCTTTAGACTGTAATTCTTTAATGCAAGCAGTTAATTGGCCAACTGAAGCACTGATGTTTGGAAGTTTGATAATGTTTGTGCTTGGATCTTGGGTTAATTGTCCAAGCTCTGCCAAGTTATTTGGCACCTTTTGTTCTTCGCTTAGATAGTCTGAAAATTCAGCGAGTACACGTGCTGCAACTGAGATATCGCGTTTAACGATTTCAACGCCAGCAGGTTTAGTAAAGGTTTCAATGATCGGCAGCAGAGAGTAAGTCGCCAATAATGGCGCCTCGTCGGTCAGTGTGTAGATGATAGTTGACTTTCCACCAGCCATATATAGCCCCTTGCTTTAGATTGTGTCTTTGAGGTTCGAGCTTGTGGCTCGCCTCTATGAACCGATTTGCTTAAATAAAACTATGAAAGTATCGGGGTTCATTGCTTTTCAGTCAACGCAAGATCCTGTGATGTGGTCATTTCGTAGAAAAATGATACAAAAGAAGTGCAGTTTGACGCCCAATTTTAGCGCAAAACCGAAAAGGGAAATATTGAAAGCTTGTTATTCATAGCTTAAAGCTATTGAACAATTAAATTTATATCATTTTTTGGGGCTGATCTGTTCTTTATGGCTCGTTCAAGTTTTAGTTGTAAAGCAAAGCGTTTGATAGGTCAAACCGAATGCCTTAACTTTTAGGTGTAGATTTGGTGCGGAAGTTCAAAAATTAGTCAGGGTTGGGGACTTTATTAAAGAACGACGTGAGTTTGATGCTCCGTTTGACTTTGAACGGTCGCGGAATGTTTATGCGATAACTTATATATCTGATGAATAAGGCATGGCACTTTTTCAGCTTCAGTCATTTGGGTGAATGAGTTCATGTGCATTAGAAGCATGAAACGAATCTTTAGCTCAGTTTAATAAAGTAAAAGCGAGCAAGTATGGTTTAATGCTCAAATGACACACACAACTGATAAAAACTAATAAATTAGTCTAATAGAAAAGATTAATAATAGATTCATTTAGTGTAGCTGACTGAAACGAGCATCCTGATGAGTAATCTGGTCCTAGAATAGTCATAAAACTCACTATTTTTTGTGATGTATTTAAAGAAAATTAAACCCAGTTTTTTAGGTCTTATGTAAATGAATATTTCTTTTGGTCATGTTTTTAGTTTGAATAAAACGCGAAAAGTACGATTTAAAATAAACAGTCAATAAAATTTAAATTAATTTAAGTTTCTAATTTTATTGTTTTAATTTTTGTATTGCATTTAATATGATGTTCTTTATAGATATTTTTATTTTCTAATTGGATGAAAGTTCGATTAAATAGCGCATTCGTAAATGATGTTTGTCTTTTTGTTGGGTTTTGTTATTGAATGTTTGGGGTATTTTTGCTATTAATCTTGAACATAACAGTTGGTTTTTATCTTTAAGATAAACCCTGAGGAGAGCAACGGGATGGCTTTACGTTTACTGGATATTGGTACACAAACCGAATTATTAACTTCCTGTCGTTTGTCTTTATTGATGGGGGTTTATACGGACGACAACCGCATTGCAGAATTTTTAAAGTTCGCGCGTGGTATTGTGCAAGTCGATAATGCTGTCCTCGCATTTAAAAATGAACCTTATATATGGTATGCGTCAGAGCACATATTTAAGGCCTTTATGGCCGAAGCTGATGATGATCGTCTAGATCAGTTTTTTGCTGAACATTCCCGTATAGATCGCGACACTGAAAATTACCAAGCTTACTGCGACTATATGCAGGAACTGGGTTTAGGGCATCAGCGTCTAGTCGCTTTCGATTTAAAATATGATCAAGACTCTATTGGTAAAGTGATTTTGTTTGATGATCAAGTCACTGCATTTGAAGCCAAACAATTAAAGATCGTTGAAGAATTTGTACAAAGTCTAGTCAACATCATTCAACTCCGTGTTGAAAATGCCGAATTAAAAGAAGCCTATGAACAGCAGTCGGCACTGAATTTTAGTAAGACTAAATTTTTCCAAATTATTGCGCATGATTTAAGAGCACCTTTTCATGGTCTACTTGGATTTTCTGAAGTTTTGGCACAGGAGCGTCATACCTTAGATGATTCAAGCGTTCAAAATATTGCAGACTATTTATATGACACCACACAGTCGACGTATAACCTTTTAGAAAGCTTATTAAACTGGGCTATGGCAGAAGGTGGTCGCTTTGTTTATCACCCGATTAATTTTGATTTACATCAGTCTGCAAAAATCGTAAGTGATGTCTTGAATAGCTTGGCTGTGAAGAAAAATATTCGACTGATCAATGCCGTGCCTGAAGGCATTAAAGTCAATGCAGATATCAATATGATCACATCAGTGATGCAAAACTTGGTGTCAAACGCATTGAAATTTACCCATACCGATGGTAGAGGTGTGGTGACGATTTCAGCCGATCGAGATGGAGAACGGGTTGTATTCACTATTCAAGATACTGGATTGGGGATGACCCAAGCTCAGATTGATGATTTATTTCAGCAAAAACTGACGGTTAGTATTAAAGGTACGGCAGGAGAACGTGGTACGGGGTTGGGTTTAGTCCTTTGTAAACGTTTTGTGGACTTAAATCAGGGTGAAATTGTGGTGAATTCGAAAGAAGGTGAAGGCACACAATTTAAAGTTTGGTTGCCACAGGCGACGAGCCTGCATCAAACCCTAAGTACCGAGAGCAGCAGTGCATAGAAAGATGCGACCTTAAGTGAACTTTAATGCGCATCTATTGGTATAAAAGCCTAAAAATACTTTTCCCTAAGCGTTATCAACTGTTATAACTAGAAAAAAATCACGCTAGGGTTTGTGAAATGAATACGGAGCAATTGCAGAAAACATTACGTGCCAGTCAATATGCTGAACAGGTGCTCGGAATCCATCAGGCCAGTTTAGAACAAGACTATGCAATTGATCAGTTTCAAACCTCGCTCAGTACAGCACAAATTCAACATTTTGTCGCAAGCAGCCTTGCCGATATCCAAGATGAAAATAGTTGGATGCGTGCAATTCGTGTGCTGCGCGCACGTCTGATGTTTCGTTGGATTTGGCAAGATGCCAATCAACTCACCGATGTCGTCAGCTTAACTCGAGAGCTTTCAGACTTTGCCGATGCGTCCATCTGTGCGGCAAAAGATTTTGCACTAAAGCCGTTGATTGCGAAATATGGCGAACCGCTAGGCTATAAGGGGAAATTTCAAGACCTAATTGTGGTTGCCATGGGAAAACTTGGTGCACAGGAACTTAATCTTTCAAGTGATATTGATCTTATTTTTGCCTTTGATGAACAGGGCGAAACCAATGGTCGAAAATGTATTGATGTGCAGCAGTTCTGTATTTTATGGGGACAGAAATTAATTTACTTGCTTGACCATATTACCGCAGATGGTTTTGTCTTCCGTGTAGATATGCGTCTTCGCCCATGGGGTGATGGTTCTGCCTTGGCAATCAGTCATGCGGCATTAGAAAAATATTTAAGCCAGCATGGACGCGAATGGGAACGCTATGCCTGGATTAAGGCACGGATCGTCACGGGCGGTAAAGAAGGCGCCGAGTTATTGGAAATGACCCGACCTTTCGTCTTCCGCAAATATGTCGATTACACCGCTTTCGAAGCTATGCGTGACATGAAAGCCATGATAGAACGTGAAGTGCTACGTCGTAATATCGAAGATGATATTAAACTCGGTGCAGGCGGAATTCGTGAAGTTGAGTTTATTGTTCAAGTCTTTCAGCTCATCTATGGCGGTTCAAAACTCGAGTTGCAAGACCGTCAATGTTTAGTGAGTCTGCATCATTTAGGTGAAGTTGGATTATTAGAAAAAACCGCAGTTGCTGATCTAGAAGATGCATATTTATTTTTACGTCGCATTGAACATGCGATTCAAGCGCTCAATGATCAGCAAACCCAATCGTTGCCCCATGAGCCTGAACCCCGCCAGCGCATTTTAAATACTTTAGGTTTTGCATCTTGGGATGACTTTTTGAATGTGCTCAATCAGAAACGTGCCAAAGTCATTTACCAGTTTGAACATCTTATTAAAGAAAAAGAACCCGATCCGTTATTGGAAAGCTTTAGTCATTTAGAAGCACAGTTAAATGATGTTTTAGATGATGATGCCAAAAATTTAATTCACGAATTTTGGTATGGACATGCGCTGAAAAAATTACCTGCCAAAGCTGTACAGCGCTTAAAAACCTTTTGGCCACATCTCATTGAGGCGATATTACAGTCAGATAAACCTCAGGTGGCCTTACTACGTCTCATGCCTTTGGTGGAGTCGGTGCTGCGCCGTACAGTCTATTTGGTGATGCTGATTGAGAGCAAAGGGGCATTACAACGATTAGTGAAAATGGCAACAGTCAGTCCTTGGATCTGCGAAGAATTGACGCATTATCCCGTGCTGTTGGACGAGTTTTTATCGATGGATTTTGAGCTGCCAAAACGTAAAGATTTAGAAGACTCTCTACGACAACAATTGCTTCGCATTGAAATCGATCAAGTTGAAGATCAGATGCGTGTTCTTCGATTATTTAAAAAATCCAATGTCTTAGCAGTAGCTGCTAGTGATGTGTTGGCCGAAAGCCCATTGATGAAAGTATCGGATGCATTGACCGATATTGCTGAAGTGTCGGTGAATGCAACCTTGCATTTGGCATATCAAATTGTTGCCAAAAAACATGGTTATCCAATCGATGCAGAAGGGCAGCGTTGTTCGATTGATCACATGGCTTTTGCGGTGATTGGCTATGGCAAGGTGGGTGGCATCGAGCTAGGTTATGGTTCGGACTTGGATTTGGTCTTTATTCACTATATGGACGAACAAGCGGATACCGATGGACAGAAACCAATTAGTGGCTTTGAATTTGCCATGCGGGTGGCACAAAAATTTATGTCCTTAATGACCACGCAAACCCTAGATGGTCGAGTGTATGAAGTGGACACACGTTTACGACCTTCGGGAGAGGCGGGTTTATTGGTGACCAGCTTAAAAGCCTTTGAGCAATATCAACATAAAAATGCTTGGGTCTGGGAGCATCAAGCTTTAGTACGTGCCAGAACGATTGCAGGTGAGCACAGTTTACGGATTGAAATTGAAAACTTGCGCTGCAATATTTTGACTCAGCCACGCGATGAGAACAATGTTCGTGCAGAAGTGCTAAAAATGCGCCAAAAAATGAAAGACCATCTAGGTTCTTCTAAAGAGCAGCAAAAAGATGGAATTTTTCATTTAAAACAAGATGCAGGTGGTATCGTTGACATCGAATTTATGGCACAGTATGCAGTATTAGCATGGAGTGGGTCGAATCCCGATCTCGCCCATTACTCTGACAACGTACGAATCCTTGAGGATGCCGCAAGAACGGATTGCTTATCCAGCGCCGATGCGACAGCATTGATTCAAGCTTATCTCCGTGAACGAGCCGAGAGCCACCGTTTAGCACTTGCGAATCAATCCATGCAAGTTTCAGCTGACGATTGGCACGATACCCGAGTGGTCGTTTGCAAGCTATGGCAAAGATTAATTGATCCAACTGCAACGTTTGCATTGGATAAAAATGACTGTGTATAAAAATTTGGAGTGTGTGCCATGAACTTGGCTGATCGTGATGGTTTTATTTGGCAAGATGGACAATTGGTTGACTGGCGTGAGGCGAAAACTCACGTATTAACACATACATTGCATTACAGCATGGGTGTGTTTGAAGGCGTCCGTGCTTATGAAACTCCGAATGGAACGGCTATTTTCCGTTTAAAAGAACACACTAAGCGTTTATTAAATTCTGCAAAAATTTATCAAATGAAAGTCCCATTTGATCATGCAGCATTAGAACAAGCTCAAATTGATGTGGTTCGTGAAAATAAATTGGCTTCTTGCTATTTACGCCCAATTATTTTTATTGGTTCAGAAAAATTAGGTATTGCAGCAACTGACAATACCATTCATGCCGTTGTTGCTGCATGGAGCTGGGGTGCTTACCTTGGTGATGAAGCGATGGCGAAGGGTATTCGTGTTAAAACGTCTTCATTTACGCACCATCATCCAAACGTGACCATGTGTAAAGCAAAAGCATCTGGTAACTATACTTTGTCCATTCTTGCACACCAAGAAGTGGCACATGCTGGCTATGACGAAGCAATGTTACTCGACCCACAAGGTTATGTATGTCAAGGTTCAGGCGAAAATGTATTCTTAGTTCGTGATGGCGTGATTCATACTCCTGACATCGCGGGTGGTGCACTTGATGGTATTACGCGTCAAACGATTATTACGATAGCGAAAGACCTTGGTTTTGAAGTGGTTGAACGTCGTATTACACGTGACGAATTCTATATCGCTGATGAAGCATTCTTCACAGGTACTGCTGCTGAAGTGACACCAATCCGTGAATATGATGACCGTCAAATTGGTGAAGGTTGTCGTGGTCCAATCACTGAGCAAATCCAAACTGCATTCTTTAATGCGGTTCAGGGTAAAGACCCTAAATATGCGCACTGGTTAACTTACGTAAAATAAGCTGATCGGTTAAGATGAAAAGGCGAAACTAAGTTTCGCCTTTTTTATTGGCCTGAAGATATTGAATTTTTGGAACGTGACTATGCATATTGTTTATGTCAGTGATGGGAAAGCGGGACATCGCTCACAAGCTTTGGGTTTATTTAAAGCCATACAGCGCCAATCTCAGGAAGCAGTCACATTTCAAGAAATTTCAATTGATGATTTGCCTATACTGACACTTATTTCTGCGCTATTTAGCCATCAGCTTCATGCCGTAGAACACGAGCCAACTTATATTTTTGGCGTCGGTAGCCACACACATTTTCGAGTATGGCTGTTGGGCAAGGTGTATAACAAAGCCAAAACCATTATTTTAATGAAGCCAAGCTTGCCGTTTGCATGGTTTGATTATGCGGTAATTCCACAGCACGATGGTATTCAGGCATCTAATAAAGTACTAACCACACAAGGTGCGTTAAATCCTATTGTGAATGAGGAGCGGCATCAGCACGGTCGAATCCTGATCGCTTTGGGTGGCTCTTCAAAACGCCATCAGTGGAATGCGGCTAAAGTGCTCCAAGCGATTGAACAGATAGTCGAGCAGAATCCAAATTCAGCAATCATTTTGACCACTTCACGGCGCACACCAAAAGCATTTTTAGCAGAACTAACGCAGTTGAAAAATATTGAAAAATTGCAGATTTTCCCTGTTGAGGATACGCCGCAAGGTTGGATTTTTGAAGAAATGCAAAAAGCTGAAGCAGTTTGGGTGACTGAAGATAGTGTTTCAATGATTTACGAGGCTCTCACCGCGGGTTGTAAAGTCGGGGTGATTGAAGTGGATCGCTTGAAGGAAGACCGGATTACCAAGTCGGTAGATGAAATTTTAAAACAAGGCTTGGTGTCGTTACAGACCACTTTAACTGATTTGAATCTCGCTACCGAATTTAAAGAAACTGACCGTATCGCCAAAAAGATTGTACTCGGTCCCTAAAGTATAGATAATACCCGACGAAAAATTTCTACCAACATTTCAGTCTAACTAGACAATGTTTGAATAATATTAAAGGGTTGTCAGGTCATGCTAAAAACCTATTTGTTTCCATTTTTGCTTTCAATTGGGTTTTGCGTTGGGTTGGGTTTTGGGGACTATTTATCTGAAGTCAAAGATGCTCCTTTATTTTTTATCTTGGTTCTTTCGAGTACGTTTTTTTTCATTGCAGTAAAACAATTACATAGTCGTATTTTTAAGTACATTTTCCTTGCGCTGTTTTTTGTCATTAGCTTGTATATTGCAAGTGGGACGGGGTTCTTACAAGGGCACATGTCTTTGGGAATCGTGGCATCGATGTTCCAAAGCAATACCAATGAAGCCTTTGAATTTTTATCTGTAGTTAATCCTAAATATATTGTTTTTGCCTTAATTATTTTTTTAAGTCTCTGTTTTTATATTTTATTTTTTAATCAAGCTAATCAGGGAAATTATCGCAAGCTGATTTTGGCACTTATCTTTATTGCTAACGGCGTCAGTGTGTTTGGTGTTCAAACTGCACTGGCGACGGTTAAATATAAACAAGAAGAGGCCAAGCTCCTTGAAGATAATTTGCAAGATGTCGATTGGCAAATTCAGCAGGTGAATGCTAGCTATGATAATCAAGTGATTATCATTGGTGAGAGTGTTCAGCGAGATCATTTATCACTTTACGGTGCGAAAGAAGATACCACGCCTTTTTTAAATGAGATGCCACTGGATGTTGTAGATCATTACATCGCGACAGCACCAAATACGGTAACCAGTCTGACTCGAACGCTGACTTTGGTCGATCAAAACCGTGAACCTCAAATTGCAAAAAATGTGGTGACGCTTGCAAAACAAGCTGGCTATAACACCATGTGGATTTCAAATCAGGGATTTATGGGGAAAAATGATACGGCAATTTCTAAAATTGCGATTCATGCCGATCATCAGTTTTTTCTGAAAAGTGGTAACTATATGTCGAGTAATATTGATGACGACAAATTGGTCGAAATATTACAGGCCCAGTTAAAAAAATATGCTAATCAAAAAAATGTAATTTTTATTCATATGATGGGTTCACATCCGGATGCTTGTGAACGTCTGTTTAAGGCACCACGTATGTATGCGAATAAACCTGAAACGATTAATTGTTATTTATCTTCGATCAATAAGTTGGATCACTTTATAGAACAGATATATACCTCTTTGAAGGCTGATCAGCGTAGTTTCAGTGTGACCTATTTTTCTGATCATGGTATGACCGTGGATGAAGATTCATATCATGTAGATAATGAATTTAAAGATAATTATCAGGTTCCATTTTTTGTATTACGTAGCGATGCGCAGGCCAAAAACCACTATAACAAGACTGTGAGTGCCTATGATTATATGCATATTTATGCAGATTTATTGGGGGTGAAAACACCATTATTAGATCCTAAAAAATCGTTGGCGAATATCGAAGACAATCAAAATGTCACCGTTTTTGATTGGGATGATTATGTGCCATATAAAAAATTAAATGAAAGCGAAGCGCAATGATTTACAGCAAAAAATAAAAATGAATTGATTTTTTTTGTTTTATTTGTAAGTCTTAGCAGAATTGATAAATCACTTTTAATTTGTTGTTAGAGGTTATTTATAATTGAATTACCCAGGTAAGATTAAGAAAGAAATTTTAATTATGTTAAAATATGATTGCAGAGTTAACTTATGAAAATATTACATATCAATAATTTTGCTTTTAAAAAATCTGGGGCTGAATTTTATAATACAGACAGAAAAATTTCGGCAGGTTTGATTTTAAATGGTCATCATGTTTATGACTTCTCTTTTCATGATATGGCTTATTATGGCACCATTTGGCGCACTAAAAAAGTTGGTAAAAAATGGGCAAATCAAGAAGTATTAAAAGTTGTAAAAAATTTTGAACCAGATTTAATCCTAATAGGCCATTCATCATTATTGAGTACGGAAACGTTAAAACAAGTTAAAGCACAATATCCCAAAACGAAAGTAGCATTTTGGTATGTTGATTGGATTTGCGTAGATAAGAAAGCGAATTTTATTAAAGAATGGTCGCCTTATTTAGATTGTATTTTTGTCACCACAAGTGGTGAGTTATTAAAGACTTTAGGAAATGGCAATAAAGTGGCTTATATGCCAAATATGAGTCTGGATGCTGTTGATAGTCTAAAAAATTTTGAAAAAAATGAATTTGTGAATGAATTGGTCTTTTGTGGTTCATCTTCTGATGTGGAACGTACTCAATTTATTCGTAGTTTGCAACAAAAAATTAAACATATTCCTACACGTTATTGTGGTTTTGATGAAGATCCAAAAGTTTTTGGTGCGGAATATTTTAAAGTTTTAAGTCAATCCCGTATGGGCTTAAACTATTCACGTGCGAATTCATTAGATTTATATACATCAGATCGTATTACACAACTGACAGGTAATGGGTTATTGACCTTCACACCTCATATTCCTGGATTTGAGACGTTATTTTCAGATAAAGAAGTGGTGTATTTTAGTGATGTTGATGATTTAGCAAATAAGGTTCAATATTATGTGAATCATCCCGAGGAAGCAAAAGTGATTGCTGAAGCTGGTTGGAACAGAACGCATTCTAGCTATAGTTCAAAACGTGTCACAAAGTTCATGTTAGAGACTATTTTCTCACAGCCTTATACCGAAGACTATGAATGGAAGGATCATGTTTTCAGTTGCTAAGTTAGAGTCAGCAGAGTATTTGGGGGCGGGAGCAAATCGTTATTGCGTGATTTCACCTTCCGATCCTCAGGTGTGTTTAAAAATAGATTTACCTCCAGAACAACGTCAAATTAAGAATTTTCGCCAAAAAATCCAACGCTTTTTAAGCGCTCATTTTTATCGGTTTAATGAAAATTACATTGAATGGAGTGCATATCAGCGTTTAAAAAGACGTATTGATGAGCATGAATTACATCAATTTATTGCCTCTTGTTTGAAGTTAGAAGTTGTTCATGCACAACTAATTCTTAGTTGTGAGTTAATTCGGGATGAGCAAGGTGAGGTATCGCTTAGTCTTCATCATTATCTCAAGCATCAAATACCATTGAATATAGAGGCTGTATGTCACTCGATTGATCAGTTAACGGATTGGCTAATTCAACATAATATTCCACTATTTGATTTAAACTCGGGTAATTTAGTTGTTCAACATCATCGAGGTGGACTTAGATTAAAATGTATTGATGTTAAATCAACATTAAAGAGTAAGGAGATTATTCCATGGTCTTATTGGTCTGATTTCTTAATGCATAAAAAACTTCGTCGCCGTGCAGAGCGTCTCAAGCAGTTGATACAAAAAAATATGAAGTCGGAGTAATCATGAAAATTGTACAGGTCATGGCAACGAATGGTGGTATGGGGGGGTTGGAAAAACATACATTAGATTTATGTCGTGGATTGGCGCAAAGTCATGAAGTTCATTTAATTGCAGATCGTTCCTATCAACAAAAACTAAGTGGTCATATCACACTACATCCATTTGATTTTTCTAGAAGTCGCTGGAATCCGTTTCTCATTTATGCGTTAGTTAAACAAATAAAGCAACTTCAACCAGACGTTTTACATGTTCAGGCAAGTAAAGCAGCAAGTATTTTAGCACCGTGGTTAAAGCAGTTTTCTTGTAAAAAGATTGTCACCGTACATGGGATGAAAAGTAATTTAAAACCATTCATGGCGTTTGATGACATCATTGCTGTGAGTGGGAAAATTAAAGCAAAATTTCCGATTTCAAAATCAGTTCATGTGATTTGGAATGGTGTAGATCAAGATATTAATCAAATTAATAATAAAGTGAAATGTGAAAATCAGCCTACCATTGCCTTGGCGATTGGTAGATTGGAAACAGTGAAAGGCTTTCATATCCTGATTGATGCTTGGAAAAATATCAATGCTGAATTATGGATTGTAGGGGATGGGACTCAGTACCAATCGCTGAAAACTCAGATCGACCAACTTAACTTAAATGATCGTGTAAAACTATTGGGTTTTCGGTCAGATATTTCTGATTTACTTGCTCAGGTAGATTGCTTCGTAATTTCTTCTTTAAAAGAAGGTGGTCCTATTACTTTGGCTGAAGCTCTATTGAGTCACGTACCAACTCTATCGACTGATGTTGGGATGGTGCCTGACTTTATTGATGGGCAGTTTATCTGTGAACCGAATTCGAGTGAACAGATGGCGAACTTGATATCGAGGGAATTAAAACCTAGAGCTGAAATGCTCCCTCTATTCGAAGCAGCATTTATAAAAGCAGAGCAAAACCTAAAATTTGAATCAATGTTGCAGCAAACTGAAAATTTGTATCAAAATTAAGTTAAAGTTTTTTAGGGGTTTCACGAATTGCGTCTATCACAATATGTTGGTTAAAAATATTAAAGGTATGACAGCCATTATCATTCGGGTGCCACTCACTATCTAATTTCATCCAAAATTTCTCTTCGTAGTGTTCTGGAGAAAGTTTTGTAACTTCATTGAGGTCTAAGCTGCCACCATAGCGTTTCAGAGAGTCCTGTGATGGGCGGACTAATTTATTGTTGATCATGCTCAAGTGACCACCTGGGCGATATTGCACAATGCCTTTTTTAACTGGGTTTTGAGGATGTGGTTGCCAATCACTACTCAGTAGATTCTCACTGTAAAAAATATGGAGTTCATTACCATATTTTTTTGATTTTTGATTTTTAATCGCGGTAAATAGATACCACATTCCATTTTGATAATACGGTGTAGTATCTGCAGCATTTATATGACTTATTAATGTACGATCAAATTCCCAAGAATATGGAAAATTTGTACATTTCCATAACTCGATACTTTGGTTGGCTGCACTTTCAGGAATCATGTACCAAATATCTTCATGTTTGAATATACAAGGATAAGAAAGGTGATAAGAGCACTGAATAATTGGAGTAGGTGGACTGTATTGACCGTCCTGAAAAACTTCCATGACAGATAAATAACCAACAGGATGCTCAGGTGAAACTTCTTCAATAAAAATATATGTACGTCCATTTTCTTCTACAATAAATGGATCGGCATAAACGTGCCCTTCAGGTGCATGAATTTCATGTAAGGATAGAATTTGCTGGGGTTCAAAAGGCAACTGTAGTTGGCCAAAGCGTAGGTACCATCTAGAGTTAAATTTTAACTCTCTTTTTTTTTGTAGAAATGAAAACCATTTTTTAACAATAAACCGCATATATAACTCTATTTTTAATTAAGATTCTCTAACAATTGAATAGTTAGACATACAAATGATATGATTTAGCTATCAATTTAGCATTTATTTTTAATCAGTTCATGAAAAAATATGTGATTTCTATCGAGAAAGAAAATAGTGAACGACTAGTAGATTTTTTTAAGCAAAGAATATTTAGAAATTCAAGTTCATTTAATAAAATTGGGGTAGTTGGTAAAAAATTAACAGTTGATGAGTATTTTCATTTGGGGGTATTAGGAAAAAGTAGACCTTTAACGCCAGGTGAATTAGGTTGTACACTGTCTCATTTAAAAGCTTATCAAGACTTTTTAGATACAGATGCTAATTTGGCATTTGTATTTGAAGATGATGCAATTTCACTATTAAGTGAGATTGATTTTGATGAGTTCTATTCACATATAGAAAAATTGAGCTTAAATTCTACATTTTTTCTTAGCTTAGGTGGTATTCAACTCAGTTGTGCTAAAAATGTGTATGGTAGATTTATTGAGCAAAAAATATTTGAGCGAAATATATTAAAGATCCATCCTTTATTTATTGAAAATATGACCTCTACATATGCTTATGTTTTAGATCGTAAGATGGCTGAAATTTTACTCCAATATCACAAATCACCCAAATTATGTGATCAATGGGGAGGGGTGATTGTAAAATATCCATATGTAAATTTTTATGCCTCTTACCTTTTTGATCATCCGCCTCTAATAGATGCAGTTACAGATAGTTATTTACAAAAGGAAAGAGAACAGATTCAGTTAATAAAAAATAAGAAAAAAAGTTATGTTAAAAAATATAAAAAGAAAGTTCTGAAAATATTCTTAAGTAAGTATAAATGATTGAATACGAATAATTTATTCTGTTTTTATAAAATTATATCCTACTTTATTTCTAAATAAAATTTCATGTAAATATAAAGTAGGTCAAATTTTTAGTTAACAGTTTATAAAATTTCTATACTATTTAATTTTTTAAAAGAGACTTTAGAGTGTTTTAAGAGTCCTTTTCCGCATTACCCTTTAACACCATGTAAATCAAACCTACAAAAATTAATAATGCACCTGCAAGGCTGCTGACACAAAATAGAACAATGCGGTTATAGGTAGTTAAGTTAAATAATTCGTTGGCTAAAATGTAGCGCATGAACAACCATTGTACGACAGAAAAAACAATCAACACGATTGCACGACGACGGACTTCAGGACGCATAGCCATAGGAGAATCACTTAAAGTGGAAATTGAGGCTATTATGCCACTGTCGATAATTGATCTCAATTAAATAAGATTAATTCAAGCCTGCGGAACACAACTCTAAAGGTTGAGATGTTCTTAGATCACCTTTATTTGCGGTACATATTGATATTGCCAAAGCAGACCCGAAAACGTTTATAAGACCAGATATACTGTTCTGGTGCTTGGTTAATGATGTCTTGCATGGCAATGTTGAGCGTGTCGACAGAACATTGTAAGTCTTTAGATAAAATCTCGTCTGATAAGGTTTGGCAATGCACATCAAAGTACTGTAGGTTAGGTTGTCGGATACAACTTAATCCAATGACATTGCATTGGGTTTTTGCAGCAAGTTTGGAAACCAGCGTGATCGATAAAGTATTTTGCCCAAAAAAATTGGAATAAATACCGCTAGAAGACTTCGGTAAATGGTCTGGTAAAATGACCGTTAGGCCACCTTGTTTCAAATGTTTAAAAATGGCACGGACCCCCGTTTCATCTGTCGGGACTAAGGTTGCATTGAACTTCTCTCGTGCTTCTAACAGATAACGATTGATCCCTTTATTTTTATTCGGTTTATACATAATCATCGGTTCTGTATACAAGTTCAGCCATGCATTGAGTAGTTCCCAACAGCCAAAATGCGGAACCACAACAATGACACCTTTTTTATTTGCCAGTGCTTCCGTGAGGATATTTTCACCATAAATGTTTTTCAATAAGTTCAGGCTATAACTCGGCGGCATCCCCCAACATTTAATAAATTCAATATAGGTCAGGCATTGGCTACGGATACTTTGACTGACGAGCTGTCTCTGAGCTGTCTCTGACAAATCTGGGTAGGCTAGTTGAATATTGATGCTAGTGATACGTTTGATCGATGAATTAAACAGATCAAGAATACACGCAATCATCAAAGCCAAGTTTTGTAACAGCCAAAGCGGCAGTAATGCGATGATTTTGAATAGAAAGTACATGGATCACAAGGTCTCAAAATTTACAGCATGGAATAAAATAAATTTTGTCAAGAGACCGGACTTATTCAATGAAAAGTACAAAAAGATCTGAATCTAAAAACAAAATAATCGGAAGTGGAAAATTGAGCTGTCCATTGCTCAAAGGATGTAGTGCAACATCATAACGTACTTGAAGCGTTTTGATATTAGCAAAGTACATCAAATCTTTAATTTATGTTTTGTAGGTTTTCTACCACCTTTTGTAGGTTGACATAAAAAACCCTGCATAGCGCAGGGTTTTTTGAAACTTAAAATCTAAATCTTAAAATGTAAGATTATTTAGATTCTTCAGCTTTTGGTTTTTCACGTAAGCGAATACCTAAGTCACGTAATTGGTTCGCTTCAACTGGCGCAGGCGCTTGAGTTAAAGGACATTCCGCAGTCTTAGTTTTCGGGAATGCAATCACGTCACGGATAGAAGATGCACCAGTCATCAACATCACTAAACGGTCAAGACCGAATGCTAAACCACCGTGAGGAGGCGCACCGAATTTCAAGGCGTTAAGCAAGAAGCTGAATTTCTCTTCTGCTTCTTCTTCAGAAATACCAAGCGCTTCAAAGATCGCTTTTTGCATTTCTAGGTTGAAGATACGTAATGAACCACCACCGATTTCAGTACCGTTCAATACCATATCGTAAGCAACAGACAATGCAGCACCTGGGTTGTTTTTCACTTCTTCAACGCTTGATTTTGGCAGCGTGAATGGGTGGTGAACAGACGTCCATTTACCGTCATCAGTTTCTTCGAACATTGGGAAGTCAACAACCCAAAGTGGCGCCCACTCGCAAGTTGCAAGTTTCATGTCGTGACCGACTTTAATACGTAAAGCACCCATCGCATCGTTTACGATTTTCGCTTTATCTGCACCGAAGAATACGATATCGCCATTTTCAGCGCCAACACGTTTCAATAGATCAAGCACGATTGGCTCGATGAATTTAACGATTGGAGATTGAAGACCTTCAATACCTTTTTCAAGTTCGTTGACTTTGATGTAAGCCAAGCCTTTCGCGCCATAAATGCCAACGAATTTAGTGTATTCGTCAATTTGGCTACGTGGAAGCGCGCCAGCACCTGGTACGCGAAGCGCAACAATACGGCCTTTAGGATCTTTAGCAGGACCTGCGAATACTTTGAACTCAACGTCTTGCATCATGTCTGCAACGTCAACCAATTTCAAAGGAATACGTAAGTCAGGTTTATCAGATGCATAGTCACGCATTGCATCTGCATACGTCATACGTGGGAACTTGTCGAACTGAACGTTTAGAAGTTCTTTGAACATCTTAACCGTTAAACGTTCCATCAAATCCATAATGTCATCGTCACTCATGAACGATGTTTCAACGTCGATTTGTGTGAATTCAGGCTGACGGTCAGCACGTAAGTCTTCATCACGGAAACATTTCGCGATTTGGTAGTAACGATCAATACCACCCACCATCAACAACTGTTTGAATAGCTGTGGAGATTGTGGAAGCGCATAGAAGCTACCGTTAGAAACACGGCTTGGTACTAAGTAGTCACGTGCACCTTCAGGAGTCGCACGCGTTAAAATAGGTGTTTCAACGTCTAAGAAACCATTTTCTTCGAAGTAGTTACGAATTAGGTTAGTCAATTTAGAACGGAAACGAAGACGATCTAACATTTCTGGACGACGAATATCGAGGAAACGATATTTCAAACGTACTTCTTCAGAAATATTTGTGTTGTCGTCATTCAATGGGAATGGTGGAGTTTCTGAACCAGCAAGCACTTCGATTTCTTTACCAAGAACTTCGATTTGACCGCTAGTCATATTCGCGTTTTCAGTACCTGCGTAACGACGACGTACACGGCCTGTAATTTTTAATACGAATTCTGAACGTGCTTTGTCCGCAGTTGCGAATGCTTCAGGGGTATCTGGGTCAATAACCACTTGAACAAGACCGTCACGGTCACGCATGTCAAGGAAGATTACACCACCGTGGTCACGGCGACGATGTACCCAACCGCATAATGTAACGGTTTGGTCAATTTGAGCTTCGGTTAAAGAACCGCAGTAATGAGTTCGCATCATAGCGTTAGAAATCCAACTATATGGGTTAAGGTCAGCGAATACGTAAACAGCGTACCGCTTTTATTCGAATAGGGGATTATGCCTCTTTTTGGCTGTTTTGTCACAAGGACTTATTGCTAAAACTGCCAAATTTACAGCAAATTTTCGGTCAATGATGGGCTTAAGCCGATGACGTTGAAAAAATATTGCTGCTCTTGCTTAAGATCAGAAATATCAGACTACCGAAGCTAAACGTGGCTAAAAATGCACGGAAAAAATAATTAATGGCTTTGCCGACATAGGCATACAAGTCGTGTACAAAGGCATCAGAATAAATACTGTCAGCAAAATAAAAATAACTTGCGATGCCCGCAGCTAAAGACAGGGCCGCTAAACCATATACATAGACTTTGATGGATGTGGGGACGTTTGCAGTACTTCGATAGTGAAGATGATGACGATAAATCATCCATGCCAAAAAGGGGAGTGCCAATCCAGATAATCCAATTTGCAACACGCGATGTAGGGGATATGAATGACCAAAAAATTGAATCGGTAGAATCAATAGATCCTTAAATGCAAAGGTACGAAAGTCAACATGGGTCAAGCCATCCCAAACAATATGCGTCGAAGTTCCAATGATGAGTGCGAGGATGAGACTGAGCATAAACCCACAGAATTGATTAAGACTCTGTAGATGCAGCGGCTTATTTAAACCAAAAAAAGCAAATAACATCGGGCGATAAAGCACATACCACAGCACACAAAACAGCAAACCAAGGATTAAGTTTGGAACAATTAACCCCGACCATTGATGTGAACCTGCATAGTCAGCATTAGTAAATAAACGGAATAAATCCGGCACCATGCTACCAATTGCGAGTGCTGCAATAGGCAGGCGGTTTCCGCTTAATTTGGAAATAGGCGGTGCGAGTACAGCATGGGATATGGTAAAAGGCATTGAACTAAAATAAATATATGAATAAATACAATGTTGTATCGGTTAGTGTATTTGATTTGGGCAGATTAGAATGTTTTTTATTGCAAAAGTAATGAAATGTTATATTATAACATTATTCAAAAATAGCCTGATTTGAGTCTCTCCAACATGTCTTTTCATAAGAATTTAATAACTGTTTCGATTTTTGCAGTGATTGCACCCAACCTTTATGCCGATGACCCAGAACAACAGGTACAAAAGCTCGAAGCCATTAATGTTCAGGTCCATCCCTTAAACCAAAGTGCGGCAGATTTTGCTGTTGCCGATAATGTCATTCAACATAAAGCCCTTGCACAAGGTGGAGTCACTATTGGTGATGCCATTGCCGGACAACCTGGAGTGTATTCAAATCAGTTTGGTGCAGGTTCAAGTCGTCCTGTGCTGCGTGGTCAAGATGGCCCTCGTGTCAAAGTCTTAGAACACGCCTCAGAAACTGCAGATGTTTCGACTTTATCTCCTGACCATGCGGTTACGGTAGATCCGATTTTGGCAAAACAAATTGAAGTCATCCGTGGGCCATCAACGCTGTTATACGCGGCAGGCACAGTCGGCGGTTTGGTCAACGTGACGGATCAAAAAATTCCTACCTCTATTCCTGATAAAGGTTATGAAGGGCAAGTTGGGCTACGTTATAACTCAGGTAGTGACGAAAAATTAGCGAGTGCAGGTGTCACTGCTGCGCTAGGAGAAAATTTTGCACTGCGAGTTGAGGGATCAAAGCGTAAAGCCAATGACTATATTGCACATCAAGGTTATTTCACTGAACACGAACATCACCATGAAGATGAAGAACCTGAACTGCATCGCGAAAAAGCACGTCGTGTCGACAATACTTTTGCTGAAGGTGAAACGATCAATATTGGTGGTTCATGGATTCATGATCGTGGTTTTGTCGGTGTTTCTTATAGCAATCGCCAAGATCAATATGGTTTGCCAGGACACGATCATAAATATGAGGACTGTCATCCGCATGATAATGAATTATTCTGTGGAGACCATGATGATCATGTCTTAGATCACTCAGATCATGACCATGGCGATGAACACGAACATGAACATGCTCATGGCGGACCTTGGGTTGATCTAAAGTCAGAACGTTATGATTTCCGTGCCGAACTTGCGAATCCGTTTGCGGGCTTCCAAAAAATCCGTGCACATGCAAGTTATACCGATTATCAACATGATGAAATTGAAGGTGATACAGCGGCAACGACCTTTAAAAGTCAGGGCTATGATGGTCGTTTAGAGTTGGTGCATAACCCGATTGCGGATTGGGAAGGGGTGATAGGCGCACAATACAATCAGCAAAAGCTCAATATCAGTGGCGAAGAGTCATTGATGAACCCAAATACAACCCAAAAATGGAGTGTATTTGGTTTAGAACATAAACAATTTGGTGATTTTCATGTCGAGCTGGGCGCCCGTGTCGATCAGCAGAAAATTCAAATCGATTCTGCACAAAAAGATTATGATGATTATAGCATCTCTTATTCAGGTGCTGTGAATTGGGCGTTTGCACCAAATTATAAATTGTCCTTGGTGGGTTCTCATCAAGAGCGTTTGCCATTGGCGCAAGAGCTGTATGCAGATGGCAAGCATTTTGCGACCAATACCTATGAACGCGGAAATGAAAATCTAGATGTTGAAAAATCTAATAATCTAGAATTAGGTTTCCATTATGAAAAAGACCAATTGGACTACCATGTACATGTGTATCACAACTGGTACGATAACTATATTTATGCTGCAACCAAAGATAATTTTGAAAACTTCCGCTTAGTTGATTACACCCAAGACAAAGCCAAGTTCTATGGTGCGGAAGCTCAAGTGGGTTATGCAGTAAATGACATGTATAAACTCAGTGTCTTTGGTGATTATGTTCGCGGCAAAATTGATGGTGAAAATGCGCCACGTGTGCCTGCAGGGCGCTTAGGAACCAAGGTCGATGTTGACTTTGCCGATGGTTGGTCAGGTCTTGCAGAATATTCACATGTATTCAAACAAGACAAAATTACTGCATTTGAGCGTGAAACAGATGGCTACAACATGGTGAATTTGGGTGTGGCCTATAGTGGTCAATTGAAAGATCAAAATGATTATCGAGTCTATTTCAAAGCCAATAATTTATTGGATGAAGATGTTTACTCTCATACGTCATTCCTTGCCAATATTCCACAAGTCGGTCGTAATTTTACGGTTGGTCTTGAATTTGGTTTCTAATTGAGTTTGCACAGACTTCTCTAAGTAAGTCTAGGTAAAGTCACAGAAATCCTCTTGAAAAATCAATGAATAAAACCTAGTCTGAGCGCATTAGACTAGGTTTTTTCTTATGCGCATCATTCAACGAATACATCACAAGCTCAATTGGTCACGTCGTCGCTATGTGGGCGTGGTCATTGGTTTATTGGTTTTAGGTTATTTGGCATCGGCAACTTATCACACGCTAAAGCCACTCCCAGAAGGGTTGAACTACACGGGAAAACTTCGCCATGCTGAAGTGAACTTTTTAGTGGATGAAACCTATATCGATGCGCAAGGAAAGCAGCAACAGGAACATCGCATTTTTAAAGAAATGCTGAAAATGATTGAGGAAGCACAGTCGACCATTGTGTTGGATATGTTTCTCTTTAATCCGCAAGTTGGTGACTCTCAATTAAAACATGAACAATTAACACAGGAGTTGACCGATGCGCTGATTTTGAAGCGTCGACTATCTCCTCAAGTGGAAATTTTTGTGATTACTGACCCGGTCAATTCGGTCTATGGCGGCATTCAACCCGAGCATTATCGTCAATTACGACAAGGGGGAATTGAGTTGATGGAAACCAATTTGGTGCCGCTTCGTGCTTCCAATCCTGCATGGTCAGGCTTTTGGTATATCTGCTGTCAAGATATTGGCAATAATCCTGAACAAGGCTGGTTACCGAATCCATTAGGTACGGAAAAAGTGACGATTCGTAGTTATATGGATCTTTTCAACTTTAAAGCCAATCATCGTAAAACCTTGGTGGTCGATACCGTTGACGGTTGGAAAGGTTTGGTCACCTCTATGAATCCACATGATGGTAGCTCACGACATTCTAATGTGGCCTTAACCGTCAAAGGCATGACCGCGATTGATCTGCTAAAGACCGAGCAAGCCGTAGGCATGATGTCTAAAGCTAATATTCCATTTGTAGTGATTAAAGATGTTGAAGCCGCGAAAACTCAGCCACAGGTTCAAGTGCTGACTGAAAAAGCCATTTATGATGCCACACTCGACTTAATTGATAGTGCGAAGAAAGCTGGAACTGAAATTGATATCGCGATGTTCTACTTGTCAGAACGTAAAATTATCAAAGCACTCATTGCTGCACATGAACGTGGCGTGAAAGTTCGTGTATTACTCGATCCGAATAAGGATGCTTTTGGACGTACCAAAAATGGCATTCCAAATCGACCTGTAGCATCCGAATTACATGAGGCGGGTATTGATGTACGTTGGTGTAATACCCAAGGTGAGCAGTGCCATAGCAAGATGATTTTAAAACGTACTGCTTATCAAGCCGATATGATTTTAGGTTCTGCCAATTTCACGGCACGTAACTTGAAAAATTATAATTTAGAAACTGATTTACGCGTGATCGGTGTGAAAGATGTTCAAGTTTTTAAAGATGCATCACAGTACTTTAATACCGCTTGGTCAAATCTGGATGGTAAACAAATGAGTGTCGATTATAGTAAATATGCGGATGAATCGACCTTGAAATATGTGTTGTATCGCTTTATGGAATGGAGCGGAATATCTACTTTTTAGAATTGTCTTAATCTCCCAAATCCCTCTTTTTTAAAGAGGGGCTTTCCTCCCTTTTTTAAAGGGAGGTTAGGAGGAACTAAATCAGTTTTAATTCTTCGGTACAGGATTCGGCGGAACGATTTGATCTAAATCTTTATCTGTCATTTGATCCAATTCTTTAATATCGGTTTTGATTTTCCATTTATCGGCATCATCTACTGGTTGTGGCAAACGAGCTTCTAACCAGTCACAGATGACATCTGGTGGAAAATCGGCGTGGTTACATTGAATCACCCAAGACAAGAATTGTTTTGCTTCGCCATTCATATATGGTGGCGGAGAAACCGGTAAAAATTGAGTCGGTAAGCGTTCATTTTTAGAAATATAGTTCAATACATGACCCAATTCTTGAACGGTTTGCCATGCTAAAGGGTGATCTACATTAATTTGAAATTTAAACCACCAAGCAGTTTTACCATCGGTTCCGTACGAGTCAATCAGTTGTTCTTGAATACTTGGAACTTTAGAAAAAAATTGATGAAGTCGGTCAAAACTTAATTCAGACACAGCGTTTGATCCACTACGAAATAAAATCAATCTTAGCATAATCCAATGAAAAACAGGCTAGCCTGAAGGTGCGATCAGCTTGGTCGGAAAATTAACAAATTCTTGCACTTGATGGATTTTTATTCATTTTTTCTCCTACAATGGAATTTATACTGAGCGTATAAACCGTCGAGGAGAGCTTAAGTGAAAACCACATTATTCTATGCGATTGCAGGTGTGATGCTGATCAGTGCTTCAGCCAGTACTTTTGCGGAAAACAAATGGGCAAACTACCAAGGTGTGGATACATCAAAACCACAACACCGCCCATCGTCGATGAATCGGCCTGGCTATCCGCAGCATGCGCCGAATTATCCTCATTATCCTAGTCGCCCGCCGGTTTATCCGCAATATCCAAATCGACCTTATCCGCAGTATCCACAAAGTGGCATTAGTATTCAATACAATGCGCCGACCACGATTACTCAAAATTCGCAGAGCTATAGTTGGGTCAATGGCGATCCTGCCAGCGCGAGTATTTCGAGTTCGACCTATACGTTTATCAGTGATTGGCAGCGTTTAGGTTTACCTGCACCCCCAAGTGGCATGTACTGGATCTTTGAAAATGGTCGCTATGTGCTGGTGCCTAATCGATAAGGTTTATAACCTCTCCCTTGCGTAGCAGTGCTACTCATCTCCTAAAAGGAGAGGGAACGATTTAGTGTTTAAGCCAATTCATCATCTTGTGGGCGAGGGGTTTTTCCTTCAGGCAGTGGCTTTTCGGAATGCTTGTCTCGAATAACCGAAGGGTAAGTCCAAGAGGCATAGCGCACAATCAAAATGGCCACAGCAAGAATGAGGATCGAACCTGTAGTAATGACCAAGCCCATATCTGCTTTATGGTCATGTTGAATGTCCGAAATCAGTAAACGGGTCAGGGCAGTAATAGCAATATAAATCAGGAAGCGTACCGGCATGTGGTTAGTTTTAAAATAAATACCGACCATGGCACCGAGTTCAAGGTAAATAAACAATAATAAAATATCGTCAATCGTGGCGAATTGTTTAACCCTAATAATTTCAAAAATGGTATGACCCGCGGACCATAAAATCATACAGCCGATGACAAACAGTGCAAGATAATGAAAACCTTCTACAGCAATATTGCCAAGTCGGTCGAGGAGGGCTTCGATTTTTTCTACTTTGGGATCACGATGTGTCATATATATTCCTCCTGTGTAAATTGCGTAAATATTCAATGAAGAACGAGTCATTAAATACCAAGCAAATTTCATGCACATGAAGCGAATATGACAAAAATATTTTTTAGGTTTAATAAAGTTTTTAATGTTAAGTTTGAGCTTAAATCTTGTCCTATAAGAATGAAGCGACGATGTATCAACCAACGCATTTTAAACATGATGAACTCCCTGATCTGATTGATCTTATGCGTAAGTATGCTTTGGCGACAGTAATACTGACTGCACCCAATGGTGAGTTGGAAGTGAATCATTTACCACTAGAATATGACGCTGAGTCAGGCGAATTGGGCATATTGCGCGGTCATATTGCCAAGGCTAATCCAATGTTTGAATTGCTAAATCAGTCAGCGCAAGCCTATGTGATTTTTCATGCCGATGATGCATATATTTCGCCAAGCTGGTATGAAGGAAAGCAGGAACATCATCGCGTTGTGCCGACATGGAACTATCGCGTGGTACATGTCAAAGGCACAATTCGTAAAGTTGCAGATGAAAAATATTTACGAGGGCTTCTGGCTCGGCTGACTCGACAACATGAAGCTAGCCAACCCGTGCCATGGAAAATGGGCGATGCGCCTCATGATTTTATCGCGGAACAACTGGAAAAAATTATAGCGATTGAAATCGAAATAGACTCAATTTTGGGTAAGTTTAAAGTGAGTCAAAATCGCAGCGTTGTAGATGCAATGAATGTGGCAAAAGCTTTGGAAATGTCGAATGCTGAAATGGTTGAGTCGATCAAAAAATTTTATCCCATGAAATAACAGGCTAAAGAATCATGCCCAATAGGATTGAAACTGAACGTTTATGCCTGAGAAAGTATCAGTTAGGAGATGAAGTTTCATTATTTGATACATATTTTTTGAATATAGAAGCAACTCGTTATCTGCAGCGGTTGCCACATTTAACGATTCAACAGACCAAGAGTGTTTTAGAAAAATGGGCAGATCATTATTGGTCGATACACAATCCTGATTTTGCATGGGTGATTAGTGATAAGAATACGCAGTTAGCGATGGGCTTACTGTATTTCTTCAATCAAGAAAACCATGGAGAAATACATTTTGGGTTAGGGGGGAATTTTCATGGTTGTGGTTATATGACTGAGGCCTTAATTGGGGTAATTAAGTATTTAAAGCAGAATCATGTCACGAAGGTTGTTTCATCTTTTTGTGCTGAGGAACATCTAGCATCACAAAATGTCTTAATGAAGGCAGGATTTAAACAAGATAAAGATACAACGCATTGGGCTACATTTCCAATGCTAGACGATCAGCTCCATTCTTGTTTTACATATCGAATGGAATTAGGAGATTGTGAATAAGTAAGTATGCTTATGATTTTTTGAAAAAGTTGTACTCAGTGTTTATATAATAAGAGCAGTAAAATAAAAAAATGCCCGATAAATCGGGCATTTTTGATTTTGTACGGCTAATTAAGCTTGGTTGGTAAAGTAATCTTCAGAGAAGTTCATGATCACTTCAGAACCTGCTTTCACTTTAGCAATGCGTAAAGCCAATTCAGGCAAAATACGCTGCGTGAAGTAAAGAGTCAGTGCAAGTTTGTTTTGGTAGAACTCGCCATCTTTGTCTTTTGCTGCATCTGCAATGCGGGCAAACATATAGGCAAAGCTGAGTAGGCCTACAGCATGTAGGTAATCAACTGCTGCTGAGTTCGGGAACTCAATGTTTTCACGAGCAGCTTCAAGTACATATTGAGTCACAGCTTCAACTTCAGCTGCTGCATCTAATGTTGCATCTTTAATGTAGTTCAAGCTGGCATCTAAGTTATTGGCAAAATCACGAATTTCTTGGATATATTCAGCAATGAATTCACCATTGCACTTAATGGTTTTACGGCCAATTAAGTCTTGCGATTGAACACCGTTGGTCCCTTCGTAAATCTGTGCGATACGCAGGTCACGAATACATTGTTCCATACCCCATTCACGAATAAAGCCATGACCACCGAAGACCATTTGGGCATCGAGTGTTGCTTGGAAAGCTGTATCTGTTAAATACGCTTTCGCAATAGGTGTTAACAGCGCAACACGGTTATTGGCTGCTTTGACTGCTTCTGGGTCAGTAGAGAACTTGGTAATGTCCAGTTGTTGACCCACATAAACCGCAAATGCACGAGACGCTTCATTGTTGGCACGTGCGTTCAGCAACATACGACGTACATCACCATGAACTAAGATGCTGTCTGCAGGTTTTGCAGGCGATTGAACGCCAGAAGCGCTACGGCCTTGTAAACGATCAGTCGCATATTGCGCTGCATTTTGATAAGCAAATTCAGAAGCACCTAGGCCTTGAATACCCATAGACAGACGTTCGTAGTTCATCATCACGAACATTGCAGCAAGACCTTCGTTCTCTTTACCAACCAGGTAACCTTTCGCGCCATCAAAGTTCATCACACATGTTGCAGACGCTTTGATCCCCATTTTATGTTCAATTGAACCAGGGCCTACAGCATTACGCTCTCCCAATGAACCATCTGCATTCACCAAGAATTTAGGTACGATGAATAGTGAAATTCCGCGTGAGCCCGCAGGCGCATCAGGCGTTTTCGCTAAAACTAAGTGGATGATATTTTCAGAAAGGTCGTGGTCACCGCCAGTGATGAAGATTTTCGTACCTGTAATGTTATAAGTACCGTCTTCATTACGTTCAGCTTTAGTTTTGATAATACCTAAATCTGTACCTGCATGCGGTTCAGTTAAGCACATCGTGCCTGACCATTCGCCTGTATACATTTTTGGCAAATAAGTTTCTTTTTGCTCTTGTGATGCATAGCTGTTTAACGCCATGCCTGCACCAACAGAAAGAAGCGGGTAGAGCATGAATGATGGGTTGGTTGCAAACAGCATTTCATCAGCCAGAACAGTCAGCATTTTTGGCATGCCTTGACCGCCCCATTCTTCATCTGCGCCTAGACCAATCCAGCCGCCTTCTGCATATTGTTTAAATGCTTCTTTGAAACCAGCAGGAGTCGTGACATTGCCATTGCTATAGGTTGCGCCTTCTTCATCACCTGTGCGGTTTAATGGATGAGTGACGTTTTGCGCAAATTTTGCCATTTCTTCAAGAATGGCTTCTGCAGTAGCAGCATCAACGTGAGCAAGATTTTCGTTGTTTTGCCAGAATTGTTCTGCTTTAAAAACATCATTTAAGATGAATTTCATATCTGCAAGCGGCGCATTATAAATTGGCATGTTCGTTCACCTGTTTATTGTTTGAATCTATGGACTTGGGGCAATTTGTATCGACACAAAGCGTGGAGAAAATTGACCAAAGTAAAATTATGGGACTATTTATAAAGAAAAAGGACTGCCAATGCTATGACCGTCCTTTCTCTATTTCTGCACTCAAGAGTACAATTTTTTGAATATGTTTTATATATTCACATTAGAATGCAAAGTGTTCTGCATCTAATGCCATAAGAGGATCTAGGCCACCTGCGATCACTTCTACATGAGACCGAACGCGCGGTAAGATTTTCTTGAAGTAGAAGCGAGCAGTCGTCACTTTTGCATTGTAGAAATCAACATCAGTTGTTCCTGCAGCTAAAGTTTCTTGTGCAACTAAGGCCATGCGAGCCCATAAATAAGCAAGCGTTACATAACCAGAGAAGTAGAGGTAGTCGACAGCAGCAGCACCCACTTCTTCAGGGTTTTGCATTGCTTTCATACCAATCTGCATGGTTAAGTCGCCCCATTCTTTGTTTAGCGCAGCAAGCGGCTCAACAAATTCTTTCATGGCAGCGTTGTCTTTGTTAGCTTCAACAAATTTATGGATGATCTTGGTGAAGTCTTTCAACATTGCACCTTGAGTACCCAATACTTTACGACCTAACAAGTCAATTGCTTGAATTTCAGTCGTACCTTCGTACAAGCAAGAGATACGTGTATCACGTACGATTTGTTCCATACCATGTTCAGAAATGAAGCCGTGGCCACCAAATACTTGAACACCGTGTTTTGCAGATTCAGAACCTGTTTCAGTCAAGAATGCTTTAGCAATTGGGGTTAGTAGAGACAAGATGTTGTCAGAGAATTTACGTTCTTCTTCCGTTGCACCTTGTTCCACGATATCGGCATGGAAAGACAATAAGTAAACCAGAGCACGACCAGCTTCAGCAAATGATTTTTGCGTAAGCAGCATGTTGCGTACTGCAGGGTGAACGATAATTGGATCTGCTTCTTTTTCAGGTGCTTTAGGGCCTGAAAGTGAACGCATTGCCAAACGGTCTTTTGCGTAAGCAAGTGCACCTTGGAAAGCGCCTTCAGAAGCTGAAAGACCTTGTACAGCAGTACCGATACGTGCAGTGTTCATGAATGTGAACATGCAGTTTAGACCGCGGTTTTCAGGGCCAATCAAGAAGCCTTTTGCGTTATCAAAGTTGATGACACAAGTCGCGTTACCATGGATACCCATTTTGTGTTCAATCGAACCACAACGTACAGCATTGCGCTCACCAATTGAGCCATCAGCATTTACATTGAATTTAGGTACGATGAATAATGAAATACCTTTCGTGCCTTTTGGTGCACCTGGAAGACGAGCAAGGACGATATGGATGATGTTTTCAGCCATGTCGTGTTCACCAGCAGAGATAAAGATTTTCTCGCCAGAGATTGCGTAGCTACCGTCTGCTTGTGGTTCAGCTTTAGAACGGATAATACCTAAGTCAGAACCTGCATGAGATTCTGTTAAGCACATGGTACCTGTCCATTCACCTGAAACAAGTTTAGGCAGGTAAGTGTCTTTTTGCTCTTGAGAACCGTGGTGTTCTAAAGTACGTACAGCACCATGAGATAGACCAGGGTACATACCCCATGCCCAGTTCGACGTACCCACCATTTCTGAAATGATGTTGCCTAAAGAAACCGGTAAGCCTTGACCGCCGTATTGTTCTTCAGCAGATAAAGATGGGAAACCGAGTTCGATATATTTTTGATACGCTTCTTTAAAACCAGTTGGTGTTGTTACAACGCCATCATTCCAAGTACAACCTTCACGGTCGCCGACTTGGTTAAGAGGAGAAAGTTCATTTTCACAGAAGTCAGCAGCAGCTTCTAGATATTGGTCAACCAACTCACGGCTTACGGTGTCTGAAAATGCAGGCAGTTGTGCATAGTGATCTTCTGCTTTTAAAAGTTCATGCAGAACAAATTGCATATCACGTAAGGGCGCTTTGTATTGTGGCATATCGTTTTCCTCAATACTGGTTTCTACCAGCGTTAGTAATCCTAAATAACATTTGAACGTGTCTTCAATGACACGTATTGGAATGGTTCTAATCGTGCAACATCTTCTTATTGGGTACAAGCATTTCAGGGTGATTTGTTGGTGACTGTAAAGTCAAAGAAATATCCCTTGAAAAAGCTAAGTGCATTGAGTGTAAACGCTTTTAGATGAAAATGAATGACACAAATAGTCAAAAAGCGTAAAAAGATATGTCCAATAAAAAAGGCACTCATGGGAGTGCCTTTTTTAAGCAATGATATTGCGATCTAAGTTTGGATTATTTCACTAGTGCTGGCGTCGGGGCAACAGGGGCTTTAGGTTGGAAGCGAACTTCACATTTACCATTTATCTGCTGTTCACCAACTTTAATCGCAACCGCGCTGCCATCGGTTTTGCCTTGGCATGCTTTCATAATCGCTTGTTGTTTGGCTTGGCGTTCCGCTAAACGCTGATCAAACTGTTTAGTCAGCTCTGCACGTTTTGCATCAGTCAGTGGCTCACCGCGTTGCATCTGACCACGTATGTCGCCACGCATTGGACGATGTTCACCACGTGCTTTTTTCATGTCTTGACGGTCTGCTTTGAACACCATGGTACATGTACCATCAATATTTTTATCGCCAGCTTTTACTTGAACTGTTGAACCTGTAGCCTTGCCATCGCAGGCTTTTTGCATATCAGCAAACACTTGACGTTGCTCGGCACGCATTTGTTTAAAATGTTCACGTTGCTCAGGTGACATACGACGATCTTGATCACCATGATGTTGTTTCATCATACGGCCATGATCGTTATCTTTTGGTGCGGTTGTCGATTGACAGGCAGTTAATGCACCCATGCTCAGTACGCTTGCACCGATTAAAGCAATTTTGGTCATTTGTTTCATAGTCTTTACCCCACCAGATTAGATCTTTTTCCGATGGTTAAAGATTAAATAATAAAGATGTAGAAACAATGGAGAGTTTTTTAGTTGCGTGTTCGCTACAATAATGAATATAGAAGAAAAATGAGAGTTCTCGTTTGAAAATACGTCGTATCCCGATTGCCCTACGCTTGTTTCTGACTGTGTTGTTGACGACGCTCGTCATCACAACGGTAAGTCTTGGCGTTTTGCATTGGAATATGCAGCGTAATTTCACCAAATATGTGGCCGATGTCGAGATGCAAAAGCTTGACCATGTCATTGAAAATTTAGCCGATGTGTATACGGTCTATCATGATTGGGGCAATGCGATTCAGGCACAGATTCTGCAAATTGAAGGGCAGGCAGCGCCAGATGACTATGATCGTCTCTCTCGGTGGTGGTTACGTCGTCAATATGACATTGCATTGCAGCAGCGCTATTTTCAAGATCATAGTTTAAATGCAGCATCGATGCTGGCAACACCACAGCAAACGGCAGAGCAAAAAATTGAAGAGCTGAAATGGCTGGAACAAAACTTACCATCTGAGTTCCAACCCTTTGAAGGTTTAAAATTTCCTTTAAGTACGAACCAAAATGTATTCCGTCCAAAAGAGTCGAACACAGATGAAAAAGATGAAGATCAATCCTCACAAAGTAACAGTAATAATGGTGGTAAGAAACAATTTATCCAAATGCCTGACCGCTTGGGCTTGAGTTCGCGTTTATCTTTATATGATGCACATCGCCAATTTGTTGTGGGTGAGCCGACAGATGAACAAATCTCTTATCGTCCGATTATGGTGAATAATCAAATCGTGGGATATTTGGGGCTCAAACCTGTCCTCGATCAAGATGATGCGATCAGTATTAACTTCTTTAGTAAGCAAAAACGTTATTTATTATTGGTTTATGTGCTTACGTTTATTGCAAGTTTGATTGCAGCATTGTTATTGGCAACATACTTTAAAAAACCGATTCAGCGTTTGTTAATGGGAACACGTGAATTAACCAAGGGCAATTATCAACATCAAGTTGCGGTGAACCGTAATGATGAGCTTGGTGATTTATCGAATGAATTGAATCAGTTGGCCGTAATTCTAGATCAGCATGAAACGTCACGTCGTCAATGGGTGGCTGATACTTCACATGAATTGAAAACGCCATTGGCCGTGTTACAGGCTCAAATTGAGGCGATGCAGGACGGTATTCGTAAGCCAACGCCAGAGCATTTTACTTCGATGTTGAATCAAGTCAGTAGTCTGAAAAAATTGACCAAAGATTTGGCTGATTTGGCGCAAGCTGATGCACAGCAATTAAATTGTTATCTCACTACGATTAATCCGTGGGATGTAGTGATGCAAGAGGTTGAAAGCTTTAAGCCGAAGTTTGAGCAAGCAGATTTGAAAATTACCGCAATGGGCAAAGGGACTTCATTACAATTAGATATAGACCGTTTTAAACAGATTATGGTCAACTTATTGGGTAACAGTATTCGTTATACGGAAGCTGGTGGTGAAGTGCATGTTCATACTGAGCAAGATGAAACCCAGTGGACCGTGTATGTTGATGACAGCCCATTTGGTTTAACTGATGAACAGTTGGCACGTTTAGGTGAGCGTTTCTATCGTGTGGATGATTCACGTACGCGTGCAACTGGTGGTACAGGATTAGGATTGGCGTTATCCGTAAAAATAGCTAGAGCATTGGGTGGAGAGTTGAGTTTTGATCATTCTCCATTGGGCGGTTTGCGTTGCAAATTGACATTTCCCAAACAGATGAAATATTAAAAGGAAGCATGCATGAAACATATCATGTTGGTTGAAGATGAAGTGGAACTTGCACAGCTGGTGCGTGATTATCTAGAGGCTGCAGGCTTTGAAGTCAGCATGTTTCATGATGGGCAAGAAGCCTATGACAGCTTCACACAACGTAAACCGAGTCTAATGATTTTGGACCTAATGGTGCCACGTATGGATGGCTTAACCATTTGCCGTAAAGTCCGTGAGCAGTCTGATCTGCCAATTATTATGGTGACTGCACGAACTGAAGAAATCGACCGTGTATTGGGGTTGAATATGGGGGCTGACGATTATGTCTGCAAACCGTTTAGTCCGAAAGAATTGGTGGCACGTGTACAAGCAGTTCTGCGCCGTTTAGACCGTAAAGCTGAACCTGAAGCCAATGATTTATTCCGTATGGACAAAGCACAGCAACGCATTTGGTATCAACAAAAAGCGTTGAGCTTAACGCCAACTGAGTTTCGTTTACTTGAGTTGTTTTTAGAGCATGTAGGGCAGGTGTATTCACGTGCGCAATTGCTTGATCATATTAACCCAGACAGTTTTGAAGTGGCTGACCGTGTGATTGATAGTCATATTAAAAATTTACGTCGTAAGATTTCAGATGCAGCGGAAACCGGCAACCGTCATGAGTGGATTCAAGCTGTGTATGGCGTCGGCTACCGTTTTGAATATCCAGAAGATTAAAATAGATTGTAAATACTAAAAGGACAGGCTTCGGCCTGTTTTTTTTTGCTACGTGTATAGCTAGTTGCATTAATTTTAAATACAAGAAGAACCGAAAGCCATAAAGATATAAAATGCGAAATTTGCGCATTTAATGAAAATTGGTTATTATTGTGCTGGAATATTCACCAGTATGTTTGAGCTGGCAGAGTTCAATGTAGACATAACAATTTTTAAAAATGGAACAGCCAGAGGGCAGAACAGATGAAAAATAGCGCTTTTGTAAAAATAATAATGGTAACGGGTGTCTTGGGTTTAACGGCATGTGGCGGTAGTGATCGTGACGAGACAGGGAGTGTACCGCCAGAGGCAGTTGCCGATGCTATGGTTCAAAAAAGCGTAGAAGAGCTGACTTTATTAGATGTGAATAATCTTGCTTTAAATGCTGCGTCGATTCAGATTTTAAGTGATGAAGAATGGCAAAAAGTACAAGCAGGCAGTCTGAAAATAGCAACGAATACAATTATAGCGGATGATTCTGAACAGTTCTTTCCACCGATCAATAGTTTACCGACAGCAACTCATTTTAAAGGTCAAAGTTATCTTGCCAATGCTCAAGGCATCGTTAAACTGCCTAAATTGGCTGCAGGCACATATTATGTTTTGGTCACTAAAAATGGACAGTCTGCAGTTTCGGCATTCTTGATCCATCCTAAAAATACCAATAAGAGCATTGTGTTGAATGTGGTTCTCAACTGCTTAGACCAAGACTGTCAGACACTAAGTGATGCACCAGTCAATGATGCAGTGGTCGGAACATTCTCTGGTCAAGTGATTTTTAAAGGGAAACCTTTGGCGAATGCGCAAGTGTCATTGTCTGGCGGTACGGCGACCAATGGCGCATTTGTTAGTGCTTTGACTGATGCCAATGGATATTTCACGCTTTCATTTAATGTGAGCAATGATCTGCTTGAAGCATTGAAAAATGCCACGCTCACCATTAACGGTGCAGGAATTAATACTATTACGAAAAAAGTTACGGTCATTGCTTCTTCTGCATCGGGCTATCAATTTGAAGTGCTGCCTGAAACGGCATCTGCAGATGTGGTATGGCGTGAAACTTTTGAAGTGGACTCTGCAACCCGCAATGCATGGACAAGGTCGCAACCAAGTGTGGCTAATGTCGACTGGCAGTTGCTAAACAAAGGTCACAACATTCGTAATAATCAAGTAAATCAGCGTGTGCGCTTAGCGCCGAATGATCAGAGCCAAGGCAAGGTGCCTGAGCCACTGCAAGGCAATACAGCATATTGGTATGGTGACAAAGTAAATGGTAATTTTATTGGCGCTTTAAGTGATTCATCCACGGCTCTAGAGTTTGATGGCGGCACCTCGCAGTATGACAATAGGGGTGAATTGATTTCACCTGCCATTAATCTAAGCCAGTATCAGGCGCCTTTGAGTTTAAGCTTTAAAACATGGTGGGAAATTGAGTCGGTCAATCCAAATAATCAGGGATTCGATTTGATGAATATTTTAGTTTCTACCGACGGCGGCAATAGCTTTAAGACTTTGGCTCGTTTAAACCCGCTGGCAGATCCATCCTCTGCATATGAGCGCGCGCCGATTCCATACAGTAATTTAGGCTTTAACCTCGCACCGGCTGCTGTTCAGCAAGAAGCAATTTCATTAGATGAATATGCAGGCAAGGCCAATGTTCAGCTGAAATTCCAATTTAGAACGGTCGATGGACTTTATAATGGTTTCCGTGGCTGGATGATTGATGATGTGGTGATTCAGAAAAAAGCCGGAACTTTCCCATTATTTGATGGTGTGAGTTTTGATGAAAATTCAGATAGTTTCTCTCAGGACTATAGTGGCTTCGCTGCAAAACAAGCGGGCACTGTGCTGAAAAGCACGAAGAGTTATGCACGGTGGGCTGATGTTCCACAGCGTAAATAACGATTTACATGACACCGCAGCATAAATAAATAGGTTTAGACGTACTGCATTCACTATCAATCATCCATCAAGTGAAGTGAATGCTAAAAAGCAGCTCTCTATTGAGGGCTGTTTATATTTAAAGGGACAATATATTCAGCCACTTAAGTATGCTGGCAGCTAAATTTTCTGGCTGTTCTAATAGAACCATATGGCCTATATTGTCCATCCTATCAAGTTGACTATGTGCTATAGATTGATGCAGCTCACGTACTGTATTCCATAATGATTCATACAGAAATGATCTGCGAATATTTGGCTGCAAAGAGCTGCACAGGCTACAATCCACTTTTTTATAAGATGAGAACGTGTTGTGAGCAGCGAAATGCCTCAACTGCAGCGCCGATTAAAGAACCGTCATATTCAGCTGATTGCAATGGGTGGCGCAATCGGGACAGGGCTATTTTTAGGCTCTGCGCATATTATTGAGTCGGCTGGACCATCGATAATTCTGGGCTATTTGATTGGTGGTTTGATTGCTTTTCTGATTATGCGCCAGCTGGGCGAGATGATCGTGCAAGAGCCAGTCACAGGTTCATTCAGTCATTTTGCTTTTAAGTATTGGGGCAAGTTTGCGGGCTTTTTAACGGGCTGGAACTACTGGATTCTGTATATTTTAGTAGTGATGACCGAGCTGACCGCGATAGGCAAATATATCAATTACTGGTGGCCGCATGTGCCTGCTTGGGTTTCAGTTTTGGTGTTTTTTGCTGTGATTACGCTAGCCAATTTAGCCAATGTCAAACTGTATGCAGAATCTGAATTTTGGCTGTCGATGATTAAGGTTGTGGCGATTGTTGCCATGATTATTTTTGGTATATACCTGCTACTTACAGCAGGCGCAGACTCTACCGCTTCGATTAGTAATTTATGGGTACATGGCGGCTTCTTCCCGCACGGTTTTGAAGGCTTATTCTACATGCTAGCCTTTATGATGTTTGCTTTTGGCGGCATTGAATTAATCAGCATGGCGGCGGCTGAAACTGAAAATCCTGATCAAAATATCCCGAAAGCGGTGAATCAAACCGTAATCCGCGTGTTCTTATTTTATATCTGTTCTTTGGCTGTATTGCTGTCGCTGGTGCCGTGGAACCAGTTGAAACTTGGCGGTTTGGATCATAGTCCTTTTGTGCTGATTTTTAATCAGATGGGGATTGATTGGGCGGCGCATTTGCTGAATTTTATTATTTTGACGGCCTCCGTTTCGGTCTGTAATAGCGGCATGTATGCCAATAGCCGCATGCTGCTCGGTTTGGCAGAACAGGGCAATGCGCCAAAAGCCTTTAAGCAGGTGAATAAACACGGTACGCCGATTGCCGCGGTTTTATTTTCTGCTTTGCTGATTTTTGGCTGTGTACTGCTGAATTATTTCTTGCCTGAAAAAGCATTGAGTTATTTGATTTATATCGTGGTGAGCGCTGCGGTGCTGAATTGGATGCTGATTAGCTTAATTCATTTAAAGTTTAGAAAAGCGATGCATCAGCAGGGCATACTGACCAAGTTTCCTGCATTATTTGCACCGTTCACCAACTATTTTGTTTTGGTGTTCATGCTGATTATTTTATACATCATGTGGAATCAGGGCTTTATGCTGTCGGTGCTGATGCAGCCCGTATGGATTTTACTGTTGTATGTGCTGTTTAAAGTGATGCAAGCGAAGAAGATTTAATACCATGAAGGCTTAGGGATGAGCCTTTTGATATGCAGGCGTTCTTGTTTCGTGCTGTAAAATAATGTCTTTGCTAAATTATTTTGAAAATAAACATATTTATGGAGTGTTCGTATCAATAGCAGTCGTTCCAGTATGCTTTAAATTTATATGGTTTAGGTTAAAGTATTGATATTAATTAAAAACATTAAAAATTTGGTAAGAAGTATATTTTGTGAATATTTTTGAGGGCTGAGTAATTAATTTTTTTTAAATAAATCGGTAAATAATTATGAATATTAAAATTTTAGATTCTCAGCATTTTGATTCAAAAATGAATATGCATTTACAGCAATATTTAATTGAGCATCATTTACCAAAGATAGGTTTTTATCATGTCGTTGCGAAAAGAGATGATACGATTATTGCACTGGGAATGCTTTATTCTAATCATGTCCATCCTCATCGTGATTATATTTTATTTCATGATGTACAAAATTATTTAGAGGCTAATCTATTGATAAAATTGATCAATAATTTAGAGAAAAAATCTAAAACGAGAGGGTTACAACTCATACTTAATTCTAGGAATAATTCTTTATGTGAACAGTTTGAGTCACATCGTTTTTATATTGCTAGAACAACTTACTTGATTGAATTAACCGAAATAACTGAAATCTATACAGATATAAAAACAATAAAAACTAAAAAATTAAATCAGATGTCGAAAGTTGAATGGCAAGAATTAAAGAAGTTGTTCCATAAAAACTACAAGCGATTTCATGAAGGTGTTAATGCTTTAGCTCAGGAATTTTCACCTGACCTATTGTTCGAAAATTTAAAAAATATAAATGTAATGGAGTCAACAATTCTTTTAAATCATTGTTCTCAACTATGTGCTTACTTTCTTATTGGTGGTTCAGATGAAAATTCAATTGAAGTTGCATATTTGGGAGGGATTGATGAAGATCATATGGAAGACTATCTGTTTTTCTTCCAAAATGAATTGAGAACATTACTTAAGAAATATAAAACTGTTTATTTTGAAGCTGATGATTCGGATGATTATTTTTCTGCATTAATGCAAAAAATAAACTGTGATTTATCGGACTCTTACTACACATTGATTAAAGACTTAGGTGAGTAGAGGGTCATTTTTCTAATTTAACTTTTAGTCTAATGATTGAAACTCTTATTTTCAAATGACTGTTATACGAAATAAAGTAGTCTAGGCTTTAATTTTTAATAATTTAAAAAATTAACTGTGTAATATCAAATTCGGAATCTCGTATAGATTGCAATATGTTAATTTTAGGAAATCTTAATTTTAAAAATTACTTATGTTCAAAGTTTTAATGCTAGTTGTCGCTTTCGTTTCAACTTCTATCAATAATTTATCATATGCAGAGACCAATACATTGAACGCAAATAAAGTTTTAGAGCCATTTATATTTGAAATTGGTTCTAATTTTTCAGATATTCAAAGCAAATTTAGCTTAGAAGTAAGGAATTCAGGAGTAAATTTCATTAAAGAATCAAAATGGTATAAATTAAACACTCCAGTAGGATTTATTTTTCTTCAAGAATGGCAAGGCAAACTTCATTGTATTGCTTATGAGATTGATACAGATAATATAGAAATAAAAAAGGAATTAATTAATTATCTTTTTGAAAAATATAAAAATAATTTTGAATGGATAGGTAGGGTTGATAATGGATTTTATATTTCATATGAATCATCTAATGATTCTATCCAAGGAATTTATGCTTATTCATTAGGAACAACTATTTCTTTTACTAGTAATGAAATTAGAAAAGCTGAAACAAAGATTCGATTTCCAAATCTTTAATTTATGAAACCAGTTGTTGAACATAATGGCGATTACACGAAATTAAAAAAAATAATCTGATCGTAAGGGAAGTGTTATCTAAACACTTCTCAGCAATTCAATCCTCTGCCGTTGTCCTTTCTTTAACTTCGACACCACCAATTCATAAGAATTTAGCACCAAATCTTGCAGCAGTTCTTCTTCCAATTCTTCATCTGCAAATACAGAAATCCAATGCTGCTTATTCATATGCCAGCCCGCACGAATAAAGGGATAAATATCTCTGAGCATCACGCCATTGTCCGGCAGCACCTTTAAATTAACGGCCGCTTTGCCTTCCAAATGAAAACTCAGCATAAAGACCTTATCCATGACTTTAAACACATCACAGCCTTCACCAAATGGCTGGCTGCACGTGGTTTCAGGCAGGGCTAAGGCTGCCTTAGCAGCTACAGCATGTAATGCAATCATAAGGGATAACCAAAAATAAGCCTGAGCGTTAAAGCCTAAGGATGAATATGAATCGCTGTATCGTTATTCACCAGTTGCCAAATTTCATCCATATCAATATTGCGCACTGCAATACAGCCCCAAGTCCAATCTTTTTGTGGAAAATACGTCATGAGCTGAGGAGCAACTTTCATCTGCAAACTGGTCGCTGAACCATGAATCATAATATCGCCGCCAGCAGAAACACCTAATTGCTTAGCCTTCTGTTTATCGGTCGCATTGGGGTAAGAGATATGCAGCGACTTATAAAATGAACTTTGCGGATTGCGCCAATCAATCATATAGCTGCCTTCAGGCGTTTTGCCATCACCTTCTTGAACTTTATGTCCAAGCGGTTGAAAACCCAGACGCATCGGGTAACGCCGAATGACCTGATCCTGATGTTTTAAATCTAAATAACGCTCAGCTTTATGTACTTGAATACTGTCGATCGGCGTTTCTGTGCGAATTTTTTGAATTTGCAAATCACTTAATTTAGGTGGAAAGGCCAGTACATTGGCAGGTGTAGGTAGATATTTTTCAAATTTCTGATAGGCAAAGCTGGCAGCGACAAAACAGACGAGGATAGCGAAACTAAAAATAGCGATACGTTTTCTTGTCATTATTTTTTAGAGGATGGACGGCATTACAGTCCATCCATTTCGGTATTGTGGATAATGTTTAAATTATCCATAATTTTGATTCGAGTGAAATGTGGATTTGTGGGTAATTTTTTAAGACGAGCAGCTGACCATCACTTCAGGCACATCACTTGGCAAGGGGCCTAAATCTTCAGTTTTTTCTAGGTCAGGTTGTTTAGTAAATGGTTGGCTCAATAATGTAAACAAACGCTCAACTTCTGAAAAATCATTACGTTCAGCAAGCTCAATCGCCTTTTGCGCCATATGGTTACGCAAGATATATTGCGGATTGGCCTGTGCCATTTCCGCATCTAAAGCATCGGTGTCCTGATGCTCACGGATACTTTCATATTGTGCCAAGAAACCTTCAAAGGCGCGGCGGTCTAAGCAGTCATCTTTAATGGCTTCATATTCATGATTTTGCAGACGAATAAAGCTTTGCGTGTAGTCCAGCTGTTCACTTTGCAGAATACGCAAAAAGGCCATGGCGCAGTCAAAGCTGTCTTTATGGAAACTTGGCAAACCCATTTTCTGAGCTAAGCCCAATTTATAATGTTCCAAGAAGGTCAGTTCAAAATGCTCTAAGCACTTAGCTAAATCTTCTTTCCACTGTTCTTTGTCATAGTCCGTAGGGCAGAGCGGCACTAAATTATTCAGCCATTGCCAGAGATTCCAATGCCCGATACTTGGCTGCTGCTGATAGGTATAGCGGCCTTGGTAATCCGAATGGTTGTTGATCCAGTTTGGACGGAAGCGCTCCATAAAGCCATAAGGGCCGAAGTCCAAAGTTGAACCGGTAATATTCAGGTTGTCGGTATTCATCACGCCATGTGCAAAGCCAATCAGCTGCCATTTGGCAATCATCACTGCGGTACGCTGAATAACTTGAGTGGCAAAAGCTAAAATAGGTTGTTCGGCATCCAAGCATTCAGGGTAGTGCCACTCAATACATTTCTGCGTGAATTCAGGCAGTAAATCACCCTGATACTGATTGATCCATTCAAAGTGCCCCAAACGGATATGACAGTCAGATGTACGCAGCATCATCGCGCCGAGCTCGAGCTTCTCACGCTGCACGCCTTGCTCGGAACTGGTAAAACCCACTGCATTACTCGATGCAACACCTAAGCTGTTCAGCGCATGTCCTGCCAAATATTCACGAATAGTCGAGCGCAATACTGCACGACCATCGCCCATGCGTGAGTAAGGGGTCGAGCCGGCGCCTTTAAGGTGCAGGTCAATGGTTTGCCCATGTTTATCGATGATTTGCCCAATCAATAAGCCGCGTCCATCGCCCAATTGGCCTGCCCATTGTCCAAACTGGTGACCTGCATAGACCATGGCCAAAGGTTCAAATTCAGCAAAGGTTTTTTGACCACTGCAGATTTCAACCCACGCAGCTTGATCTTCTGCCGACCATTGCAGCTCATCTGCAAGAGCCGCATTAAAATGTCCAGCTTTTGCGCCTTTTAAAGGTACAGGCTGCTGATGATGGTACAGGCGAGGTGGCAGGGTGTTATAGCGGGCATTGAACAGCATAATGATCTTTAAAAATTCAAACTATGTTGAAACTATAGCAAAGACCAGATAGAAAAACTGTAGCTTAAAATCAATAAAGCCTCCACAAGGGAGGCTTTATCATTTGAGAGGCTTAAAAGAATTAAGCGGTTTTCTTTTTCAAGTTACGCATCAATTGATTCAGTGTTTCACGGTGCTGTGACAAACGCTGTTCAACTTGTAGGAATTCAAGTTTGAGTTTGTCATCCATTTGATGAATTTTTTCAGCAACTGCTGTTTTCTTCGCTTGAATTTCCTGTTCTTTTAATTTTGCCCAGTCATTCAAAGTTTGCGAAAACGCATCATATTCTTGAGAAATACGTTGTTTTGCTGTTGCAATGTCATCGGTCATATTCAGACCATAAATCGCAAGGTCTTGTTCAGCATATTTAAACTTCATTGCCAACTCAGCTTTTTTAATATTAAAGCTTGGAATACGGCGTAAGTTCTTTGCCAAACCTAATTTAGAACATGACCAAATTAGCCATTTAGTGGGGTCATATTGCCACCATTTCACACCATTACGGTAGTCGTATTGAAAAATGTGGTGATAGTTATGATAACCCTCACCCCAAGTAGCAATAGCTAGAACAAAGTTGTCGCGTGCTGTATTTTCATCAGTATACGGACGTTTACCCCACATATGGCAAAGTGAGTTAATAAAGAAAGTTACATGATGGCTTAAGATTAAACGCATTAAACCGCCCAATAATAGAACGCCCCACATATCACCTACAGCCCAACCAATTGGCAACAAAATAGCTGCGTGAACGGCAATCACTAGAGGGATGTAATATTTGTCTTGGAACATCACGACTTTATCTTTTAATAAGTCAGGTGCATTTTTATAGTTTGGTGCTGCTGCAGGATAATCACGAAGCATCCAACCAATGTGTGCATACCAAAAACCACGGTTGATTGAGTAGGGATCTTGATCCACATCATCAACATGACGGTGATGTGTACGGTGGCCTGAAGCCCAAAATAAAATACTATTTTGAACTGCAAAAGTACCCATGAGCATTAAAATGATTTTTAAAGGCAAGGTTGCTTCATAAGCACGGTGTGCCCATAAGCGGTGATAACCTGCGGTAATACCTAAACTACTGACACCCAGTAAAACAAACATACTGATCCAAGCAGCGGCACTAAAATCATGATTAATGGCATATAACGGAATAGCGATAACAGCAACAATTGGTAAAAACACCAATGCAAAAATGGCAATCCAGTTCATTGGGGCTTTGGGTAAGGGAGCATTCATCTCCAACAGCACTCCTGAAACCTTGGGAGGTATAGATAGGACGAATCCCATTAAATTTTTAAGGGATTTTAAACGTACAGAATAGTAGCACGGGAAAACCCGTTTTCACCACTGTTATTGTACAGTTGTATTGTTCTAAACAGTAACATAATACGACTGAAGTTATTTGACTTTTTGTGGAGTAAAAAGATGCCAAAAAATCAGCAAATTTGTCAAAATAATCTGAAATTACTTATCAAATACTGCATCTGGGGCAGCTTTCTGATCAGTTGTCTTGGACTGATGGCTTGTCAAAATTCTCCTACACAGACAGTGACTACAAAGTCACAAGGGAAGTCATATGGCAGCAGCGTTGAGCAGCCATTAAAAGTTATTCGCGTGAACGATGGGATACAAGATATTCCATGGACGATTGTGAAAATCGCTGGACAAAAAGCAAAGTTCTTTCATCATCAACCTTATCTTCAGTTCAATTCGCAATTTCGACAAATTCAGGGAAATACGGGATGTAACACTATCAGTGGTACTTATGTGATCGATACCTTAAAACACAGCATTGATCTGAATGCCCGAGCAGGTTATTTCAGCTGTGATTCGGCTTTGGCTCAAGAGGCTGAACTTTCAGATGCCTTGCAAGCCGCAACACAATTCCAAATAAAAGGGAAACAGATGACGATGCAAAACAGTCGGGGACAAACTGTATTGGTTTTAGAAAGAAAATAGACCGATTAAAATAGCGACGTGTTGATCGAGAAGTGAATTACACAAATCTAGGTGGATAAAGCAGCATTAAAAATGCTGCATCATTAATTTAGGATAGTCGGTAATTAAACCGTTGATGCCCCAATCTTTAAGCTGTTTAGCACGATCAACGTCGTTGACGGTCCATACACTCACATTTAATTTTGCCTGCTGTGTGGCCTGAATAATGTCTGAATTGGCAAGTTGGTTCATCCAACCGATTTGGATACAACCCAATTCGAGTGCTTGTTCAATCGCTTTAAATTTTACGTCCGTTTCAACCAAAAGCCCGCGTTTGAAGCCGGATTTTTTTTGTTGCAAAGCAAGATGAATTTTAGGGTCAAAACTGGTGATCACCGCGGAATGTTCGAAACCTTGGAGCTGTTGTTCCAAGGTTTCAGTCAGCGCTTCAGCTTCAGTCTGTGTCTTCACTGCTTTCACTTCGACTTCAATATGATCGAAGTTATGAATAATTTTGAGCGTTTGTTCGAGCAGTGGCGTCGGCTCAACTTTATTCCATTCTGACCAAGTCACAGCATGGTTATAGGGTTCTAACTCTTGTGAACTACATTCATATAGATGTTTATCTTGACCTGCCGTTCGCATAAATTGGTCATCATGCATGATCACTAGGGCACGATCTTTAAGTTGCCGAACGTCAAATTCGACAGCACGAATTCCTAAGTCTTGAATATATTGGAAACCACCTAGGGTATTTTCAGGTGCTTCACCACGAGCGCCACGGTGACCGATTATGCGCATACGAGGCCTACAAAAAAAGATGTTAAGAACATAATGTCCTGTAAGAATGACAGGGAGATGACACTGTTATTTTGATCCGATCATTCTGAAATACAAGAATGATCGGACGAAATGTTTCGATTTATTTCAATGTAAAGTAGACTTTTAATTGATCAAAGGATTTGAGCAATTTTTGAATCCAAAACTTATTGATCGATCGTGTCGTTAATATTTTTCTGCCATAGCACTTCAGAGCCACCTTCAGCACGTTGTAATGTACGCGATGCGACAAATAACCAGTCTGAAAGTCGGTTCAAAAGCTGCAATGACGGTGCTTGAATGTTCTGGTCGCGGTTATGTACAGCCATTAAACGGCGTTCTGCGCGGCGGCATACGCTACGAGCCTGATGGGCAAAGCTACATACTAAAGTGCCTGAAGGCAGGATAAAGTCTTTCAGCATCGGCAGCGCTTCATTCATGCGGTCGATGTCATTTTCCAAAAACTCAATCGACACAGGCTGTACCAAGTTGAAGTTTGGAATACAGACTTCACCGCCAAGGTCGAATAACCAATGTTGAATTAGGCTGAGGGATTTATCCCAAGTCGCTTTGTCTTCAATGCTGCTAAGTGCGATGTGCGAACGCAGAATACCAATGCTTGAATTGAGTTCATCGACATCTCCTAAGGCTTCAATACGTAAATCATCTTTGGCTACGCGTGATCCGTCGCCAAGACCTGTCGTACCTGAATCGCCTGTGCGGGTATAAATTTTACTTAAGCGGTGGCCCATTTTAATTGTCCATTTTTTGATTAAAAGTTGAATAAATCAGTGTGAAATTAATATCTAACTGTGATGCCAAAGGAAGCCAAACGGCCGCCATTTAAATAGAATTTGCCGTCGAAATTGCCAGCAGAAGCCGTTTTATATTGAACATCGCCGACATTTTGAATATTGGCAAAGAAGCGCAGTTGCTCGTTGGGTTGGTAATAACTATTGAAATCAATCTGAGCATGTCCAGGGATCACATCCTCATCATAATTACTGCTGTCTGAATGGCTGTTCGCACTCAGCGTTGTTGACAGCCCATAATGTTCATCAGCCCAACCAGCTGACAATGCCAGTTTTTGACGTGGGCGGCGGCTCAAATCCAAACCTGTTTTATCATTTTTTGCTTGATTGTAGCTATAACTGGCCTTTGTAAAAAATGCCTCATTGCTCCAATTCACACAGACTTCTGAACCTTGAATGGTCACTGCATCAATATTGGCAAACTTCCAGTTATTGTTGGGATCAGAATCAATAAGGTTATCAATTTCAGTTCTGTAGATAGACAAACCAGTTTTTAGTTGTGGTGTCATTTGTAGGTCTAGCCCAATTTCATAGGATTGACTTTCTTCGGGTTTTAAGTCAGGGTTTGCATAGTCGCCATAATATAAGTCGTTCATGGTTGGCGCTTTAAATGCTGTACCAATATTGGCATAGCTACTAAACAACGGCGTGAAAAAATAACGCGCAGCAACTTGTCCGACCGTGTGTTGACCATATTTTTCATGGTCTTCACGACGAATACCCGCTTGAGTTTTTAATTTATCAGTTTGATATTGGTGCTGTAGATAATAACCCGTACTGTTTAAGTCTTGATGAAAAGACTCTGCAGTTTTTAGCGTTGATGTTTCTAGCTGCCGATGGGTGATGCCTGCAATGATGTTCTGAGACGGCGTCATTTGCTGTTTTGCGGTCAGTTCATATTCAGTGGATTCATAATGGGTCTGTTCAAAGATTTTGAGCTGTTCCAACTCATCTTTAAAATAAGACACGCGAGCATTCAGGGTCAGCTGATCTGTGGGGTTGAAGCGTGACTTCAGGGTTGCAATTTGATTTTTAAAATCTTGCGACTTTTGCTCATATTGCAGTGAATTCCAGCTGTATTGCTCATATTGAGCATTACCTTGGTTTTCAGAATAATCCAATGAAGTGCCAAAGCGTGTTTCTTCATAGCCAAATTTGGCAGACACGCCTTTTTGATTAAAGCTAGAAGCTCTGGCATTTTCATGTTCATGAATCAGTGTGCCGTCGGTTTCTAAACGCTGTCCACGAATTTGCGCATAAAAACCTTGCTTGGCTAGGTCTACCCCGACAGTACTTTTATAGGTTTGATTTTCACCTATTTCAGCGCTGATAAAAGCTGCATTTTTTTCAGGGGTTTTGCTAATGATTTGTATCACACCACCAATGGCATTGGTGCCATAAAGGACAGATGCTGGGCCTTTTAAAACCTCAATCTGCTTAATGTCTGTGGTATCTATAAAATTATTTGGCGCTAAACCGCTGGCATCATTATTTAAACGGACACCGTCACGCAATACCAAAGTGTGGTCTGACTCTGTGCCACGTAAAAAAAATGAAGCTTGTTGTCCATAGCCACCCAGCTGCACCATATTGATAGAAGCATCACTCATTAATAAATGTGGAAATGATGCAATTGGTGATTGATCTATGAGCGACTCATCAATAATGGAAATACGTGCTGACACATTTTCTAATTTTTCTTGTGAGCGTGTTGCAGTCACCACAATGGTATCCATCGTTGGTTGAGCAATGCGCGATTCATTTGCAAAACAAGATGTAGAAAAAGCCCAAGCGGCAGCAATGCCTGTAGCGAGTGCTGTAGGGCGAGCTAAAGTTGACATGCGATGCTCCATGCATTTACCCCACGTAAATGATTGAGTGATAGAACACAGTGAGCAGGTATCGGACTGGCAAAGCATTGCTTGCACACCGTTGCGGGGGCAGTGTTGTGGAAACTTCCCATGCCAACTGTTGTGAATGGCTTAAGTATAGAGAACTCCGATTTATCGAACAATCGAAACTATGGGGTATTTGAAGATAGGTACATATACAGCTTGACTTGCTGTGGAGCAGAAATTAATCTGCCTGCGCTTCAGGTGCTTTCTTAATTGAGAAGTGAAACTGGGAAGTCAGTCTAAACATTGAAAAGTGATTTGAATCTGACACTGCCCCCGCAACGGTGAATAGGCTTTATTTCGATAAATCCTTAAGTCCGGAGACCGGCCTGATGCAGACCTATACATAATGCGGCGGGCGTTATAGCGGGATTGCATCATTGCGCCAATATTGGCCTTGCATTGCTGACCCTGAATCCCCCTGCGTTATCCATTTTATTATTCGCACGGGCGGTGCGATCGGGGAATACAGCATGCATTCTTTTTCTAAGACTCTTACCGGGTCACTTTTTGTTTTATCTCCACTTTCTGCTGCGATGGCAGAAGACCAAGTTTATCAACTTCCAGTGATTACCAACACGGTTGCCAATATTGTTGAGCAAGACGCACAAAAAACTTTGGCAGCAGTCATAGTCATTAATCGTGAAGAAATTGAACGTAAGCAATTTACTTCTTTGCAAGAATTGCTTCGTACAGTGCCGGGCGTAACGTATACCAACTCTGGTGGTTTAGGTCAGCCAACAAGTATTTCCATTCGTGGTACAGGCTCTACTGCGGTATTGGTATTGGTGGATGGTCAAAAACTGGGTTCAGCAACTTCAGGCCAAACTTCATTTGAGCATTTGCCAGTTGATCAAATTGAACGTGTAGAAGTGGTCAAAGGTCCGCGCTCAAGTTTATATGGTTCTGAAGCTGTAGGCGGTGTGATTCAAATCTTCACCCGTAAAGGGACGCAAAATGGCGTAAAACCATTTGCTTCGCTCAAGTATGGTTCACATGAAACTTACGATGCAAATGTCGGTGTGAATATTCGTCAGGATAATTCTTGGGCGACGCTGAGTTTGGCAGGCTTGAAAACACAAGGTTTAGATGTAACAACTTTGCCGACTGAAACAGATAAAGATGGTTATGAAAACTATTCTGCGTCCATCAAAGCGGGTCATCAATTTAATGATCAATTTGCAGCTGATTTTAATGTTCTCTATGTAAATGGTGAAACAAATTACGATAGTCCATATAACGTAAATCCTTACAACAAGGTCGAGCAAAATGTGTATGGCGTAGGCTTTAGCTATTCTCCTGTAGATCTTTGGAAAACGCAGCTTAAATTTGGCCGTTCAGAAGATAAATACGAAACCTTTAGTGCAGATAAATCAACTGGTGTATTTGATACCACAAAAGACAGCATCAGCTGGTTAAACACATTATCTTTCAATGCCAATAACACACTATTGGTGGGTGTGGATTACTTAAATGATCAAGTCGACAGCACCACCAATTACGATGAAAAAGAGCGTGATAATGTCGGTTACTATGCGCAATATCTTGGTGATTTTGGTCGAGTGAACCTGCAAGCTGCTATTCGCTTAGATGATAACGAACAGTTTGGTGATCACACCACAGGCAATGCCGCTGTTGGTTATTCATTTAATGACAACTACAGCACTTATGTTTCATACGGTACCGCTTTCCGCTCACCAACATTTAATGACTTATATTATCCGGGCTGGTCAAATCCAAACTTAGTCCCTGAAGAGTCTGAAAATATTGAAATTGGATTCAAAGGGTCGCAATGGCTGAACTGGTCTGTTTCTGCCTTCCATAATGAAATTGATAATATGATTTCAGGCGGAACCAATATTGCAAAAGCAAAAATTAAGGGTGTGGAAGCTGAGTTCGGACAGTCACTGGGCAACTTCACGTGGAACTTAAACTATACTTATCAAGAGCCTGAATATAATTCTGGGGCGACCAAAGGTAATCAAATTGCGGGTCGTGCAGGCCAATTATTGAATGTATCTGCAGATTATACGATGGATAAATGGACGCTAGGTGGCTCTGTACACGCAGAAGACCAGCGTTATAAGGATGCCGCTAATACAACAAGCTTTGGCAGTTTTGCGACAGTAGATGTACGTTTAACCTATCAAGCGACACCTGAATTTTCAGTACAAGCCAAGCTTGCCAATATGTTTGATAAAGAATATTACACGGTGTATGACACTTTTAATGACTACTACTATCGCCAAGACGGTCGCACAGCTTGGGTAACACTGCGTTATGCGATGAAATAATCGATTCAATAATTCAAAAAGCCCTGAACATTCAGGGCTTTTTATTTTTGCAGTGGAATCATGCTGAAAATCCACGCAATGCATGAAAATTGCATTACAATGATTCGCCTTTATATTCATAGATAGGCTGTGAATAGGGCGGAGTCAGAGCCAAAACAACATGCGAACCCGTGCCAAAATCTGCGGAATTACACGTACTCAAGATATCCAATCTGTCGTCCAAGCTGGCGCAGATGCGATCGGATTTGTATTCTTTGCGCCAAGCCCGCGCAGTGTAACGGCAGCGCAAGCTGCTGAGCTGATTCAGCATGTGCCGCCGTATGTGCAGACAGTGGGTTTATTCGTGAATGCATCGGCTGCAGACATACAGGATATTTTAAAAATTTCACCTGTAGATATCCTGCAGTTTCATGGTGATGAAAGCCCTGAACAGTGCCAAACAATTGCGCAGTCCGTTGGGCGCCGCTGGTATAAAGCCATTCAGATGAAACCTGAACTGGATGTGATTGCCGAAATCCAAGCTTTTCAGCAGGCAGGGGCAAGCGCCGTACTGCTCGATGCATGGCATCCAGAACTGAAAGGCGGTACAGGGCATAGATTTGACTGGGCACAGTTCCCAAAACTCGATATTCCTTTAATTTTGGCGGGCGGTTTAAAGCCCGAAAATATTGAAGAAGCGATTCAAATCACTGGTGCTTACGCCGTAGATGTGAGTGGTGGTGTAGAATCGGCAAAAGGTATTAAAGACCAACAACTCATAGAACGCTTTATGCAAGGAGTCCATCGTGGATCAGCAAAATAAGATTGACTATACCCAATTCCCTGACGCACAAGGGCATTTCGGTATTCATGGCGGGCGTTTTGTGTCAGAAACTCTAATGGCAGCACTTAAGGACTTAGAAAAACTCTATTTCCGCATGAAAGATGATGCTCAGTTTTTGGCAGAATTCGACCGTGACTTGGCGTATTACGTCGGTCGTCCTAGTCCTTTGTATTATGCTGAGCGATGGTCGAAAGAGTTGGGTGGTGCGCAAATTTATTTAAAACGTGAAGACCTGAACCATACAGGTTCACATAAAGTGAATAACACGATTGGTCAGGCTTTGCTGGCTAAACTTTCAGGTAAAAAACGTATTATTGCGGAAACAGGCGCAGGTCAGCACGGCGTAGCAACGGCAACGATTGCAGCGCGTTTAGGCCTTGAGTGTGTGGTGTTTATGGGTGCAGAAGACGTAAAACGTCAAGCCATGAACGTATACCGTATGCGTTTGCTTGGCGCAACGGTCGTACCTGTGGAAAGCGGTTCAAAAACATTGAAAGATGCGATGAACGAAGCAATGCGTGACTGGGTAACCAATGTTGACTCTACTTATTATGTGATTGGTACTGTGGCTGGCCCACACCCATATCCGCAATTGGTTCGTGATTTCCAATCGATCATTGGCCGTGAAGCACGTAAACAGATTCAAGAACAAGCAGGCCGTCTGCCAGATGCCTTGGTGGCATGTGTGGGCGGCGGTTCAAATGCAATGGGCTTATTCTATCCATTCTTAAATGATGAAGATGTGAAAATGTACGGTGTTGAAGCGGCAGGCTACGGCATTGAAACGGGCAAGCATTCTGCACCATTAAACGCAGGTCATGTCGGTGTACTTCACGGTAACCGTACGTACTTGATGTCAGATGATCAAGGTCAAATCATTGAAACACATTCAATTTCTGCAGGTCTAGATTATCCAGGTGTAGGCCCTGAGCATAGCTTCCTCAAAGATATGCACCGTGTGAACTATGTGCCTATCAATGACACTGAAGCGTTACAAGGCTTCCGTGATTTAACCCAAATTGAAGGTATTATCCCTGCGTTAGAAAGCTCACATGCGATGGCTTATGTGACGAAACTTGCACCGACCATGGACAAAGACCAAATCATTATTGCGACTGTATCAGGCCGTGGCGATAAAGATTTAATGACCGTTGCCCGCATTGATGGCGTGGAAATGGTTGAGATGTAATTTCGCTTTTCAGCCTCTCCCTTTGGGATGAGAATCTCGGAATATATTCTGAGTTCGCAAGTGGAGATGGTCAAGAAAAAATCGCGCAGAAGTCATTCCGCGCGATTTTTTTTGGGCTGAAAATTTTATTGAGGCAAATCACTACAAAACAGATGCAGAATAAAAGTGTGAAATAAATCACAATACTGCGGAAATTTTATCGCTTTAGAAAGACTTTATAACAATGACGTTTACCCAATTGGTTCGTGCAGAATCCTTTCCAACCCATATTTCTTGGCAATGGCGTGATACTTTTGCGCTGTGTATTCTTCCGCTGATCTTGCTCAACAGTTATCTCTTAGACCAATTTTTTGGTGTTTCAGCTCAGGTTGCTTTGGGTGATTCGATCTTTCGCGGTATTTTATTTATTGCCGTATGTTGGCTCTATAAAACGATGCTATATACGCACTGGCAAAAGTATAAGCAGGCCTTTTGGCGCTCAAGCCTGTTGGTGGTTGTTGGTGCAGTCGCTTTACAAGTAGTGATTTCTTTTACACGCAGTCTGTTGCCCGTTGGTGAGAACATTGAAAAAGAATCGACCATTGATCCCAATACGATTGCGTTTTTTAGCTTGCTGATCATCAGTCTTGGGCCATTATTTACCGCTTTGCTTGAAGATATTATTTTCCGCTATACCTTGCTGCAAAAGCTGTTTGTACAGCCGTGGCTGTGGCGAGTGATTTTGGTCTTGCTGAACTCAATCTTATTCGGCTTGATACATTATCATAATTTTGATGGCGATTTGATTGCGACCATCAGTTTTATGGCGGCAGGCCTATTTCTCAACCTCATCTATTTGTGGACGCGTAACATTTGGCATGTCTTACTCATTCATTTCGTCAACAATGCAGTACTCTCTTTAGGCGGCGTGATTTTGTTGAAATTACTTCAGCCCTATGTGGGCAGTTGAAGTCAAAAATAGGGGGAGATTGTGTCCAGTTTATTTATGGTGATGCTCGGCGGACGCCATCCAAGAGCAAATATCGAAGTGCATGATGTCATTCTTGCAGTGGGTAACGCATTAGAAGAGGTTTATCCGCAACTGAGAACGGCATGGTTTGGTGAGCAAAAAGGCTTACATATTGATGCTTGGGCACAGGTACATACAGTCAGCACTGAAAATCGGCATTATCGTATCCAATTTTGTGATGCCGCGCCCCGAGCTGAAGATGAAAAATTATGGCTGATTAATCTCGGGGGATATGATGCCCGCGAATTTGGTGAATTACATCGTTATGTTTTGGTGACAGGACAAAATGCCGTTGTTGCAAAACAACGAGGCAAGGCTTTTTTTGAGTCACATTGGCAAAAACAGCATACCGACCGAACCCTAGATGTTGATGATTGTATTGCGATTGATCATGTGTATGGGCGCTATATCGAATTGGTTGAAACGCCGCATAGCCAGCAAAATTCATGGAAAAATGATTACATCTTAATAAATGAACATTTGTGATGATTAAGAGCTGAAATGTCAGCTTTTATATTTTTTTGTGATATTCGCCTGAAATCAGATGGATTGTCTTTTCAGGCGTTAAATAATAGGCATAATAACATTCAGGATTTAGACCTTAAACCTCAATGGAATGGCGTATATGGATTTAATACGGCCGAATGGACAGCCGCATTATGGGCGTTTTAGTGAACTTCCCAATCGAATCGATTTAAGTAAGTATGAATATAAGACACCGTATGGAAAACGACTTCAAGGTTGGCGTAAGCGTTTAAAATATAAAAAATTTAAATTTTGTTGCATTCAGCATGAACATTATACGATTGGTCTAGCAATTGCCGATATCGCGTGGGCAGGGCACGGTTTTGTCTATGTGTATGACCATATTACGAATGAAGTGTTGGAATGGAATTCGATTAATTTCCTGTCACGCAATACCGTTTTAGATGAACAACCTTTATTTAATCAGAGTCATTTTATTAAGTCAGGGATTCAACTGGACATTCAGCATGCCAATGGTGTGCGATACATTCAAATGTCGAAACATGGCGAACTCAAACTGAGCGCTCGAGTGTTTTGTGCAGGGACTGATCCGCTGAGTATGTGTAGCCCCACAGGGATTAATGGTTGGACCTATACTCAAAAATTGACGACTTTAGGCTGTGAAGGTTTCTTTATCAATAAGCAAGGCAAAACCATTCAATTTCATGACCGGACATTGGTGTCTTTAGATGATACCTGTGGTTTTCTTCGTCCTGAAACCGCATGGTTTTGGCTGTCGTGTAACTTTTGGGATAGTCAAAATCGACGCGTTGGGATCAATCTTGCCTCTGGTGTAAATGAAAGCTTTGGCAATGAAAATTGTCTGTGGGTCAATGGACATCTATATGCCATGTCTGATGTGCTGTTCCAGCAACAAGGCGATAATCAATGGAATATTAGTTCATTAGACAACAGCTTAAATTTGATCGTCACCACAGGTTGGCGGCGCTATGAAAACCTGAATTTAAGATTGGTCGGTAGTCAGTTCAGTCAATGGCAGGCAAAAATTAGCGGTACAATTCAACGTGATGGCGAAGAAATTGTATTCTTAAATGAATATGGTTTACTTGAGCAGCACTATGCAAAATGGTAAGTCTAAGCCTATAAAAAAGCCGCAATCGATGCGGCTTTTTTTATTCAGTTTTTATTTTGCAGCTTGCCAAAACACTTCTGCAGCTTGAATTGGATCATTGGTTTCTTCATAAGTTTTTAACCAAAGATCATAATTTTGCACAATGGGATGCTGACTCGGATGGAAGTCTTTTTTAAACCAATCTCGATATGGTTTGCTCATTCGGGTGAGGGTGCCATTTTTACCAAAGAACCACGGTAAGCCTTTCATATTTAATTTTAAACGTTCAGTGAAGCTGAAACCGTCATGTTTCAGCATCACATTAGCACGGTATAAGGTAAAGCCAAGCATCAATCCACTGGTCCAGACCAAAGTAAATTTCTTTAGATTTTCATCGACCTTCGCCACATCTTTCATCACATCAAAAGCCACATCGCGATGTTCCATTTCTTCTATCGCATGCCAAATAAATAATGCACGGACATAAGGATGCGCAGATTCTAAGACGGACTTTTGGCTACAGAACGTTTCAGCCATCAGCGCAGTTAAATGCTCGGCGGAAGCCGTCATGGCAATGTTGTATTCTGGTGAGCGCTTGCTCAGTTCAAATTTAAAAATTTTATTTAGACGTTTAATGAATGCATCGACAGGCATGCCTTGTTGTTTCATTAACATGTTCATTTTGTCATGCGCCATACCGTGCTGTGCTTCTTGACGAATAAAGTCAGCGACACGTTGCTGTAAATCAGGGTCTTGAATTTGACTACGGAACAGACGTACAGATTCAATGAAATAGCGCTCGCCATCAGGAAAGGTCAGGCTCAAGGCATCAAACATACGTGTTAAAAAGGGGTCTCCGCCAAACCAATAGCGCGGGATTTCTTCTAACTTAAAATTCAGCTTTGTGCGAACAATGGGTTCGACTTGATATTTGACGATAGCATTCATGATATTTTTTCTGTGCGAGTCGTATTGATTGCAGTATGTCGGAGAAATTGCACTTTGTTTTGACAGATATTGCCAATTTTTATACATTTTACGCCATGATGAAAATATAAAATGTCAGAATTGGCAGGTCAGAAAGAGGGGCGAGATGGCTGAAATTCAGATCCCAAATGGTTACTTCCAACTGTGGAATATGGTCTTAATTGAGCGTGAATTAAACTATACACAGCTCGAATGGATTGCGCCGTATGCTGCGCAAATTCAGCATGTGCTGTCTTTGCCGATCGACTCTCAATCGCCGAATTCTTTTTTTAACAGCATCATGCAACTGACTCAGCAGCATCTGGATTGTCCGCAATTGGTTTTTGAAATGGCCAAGTATATTCGTGCGGAGCATTTTGGGGTGTTAGGCTATATGGCGACACTGAGTAATAGCGTTGCAGATGCTTTGCAATATGTGATGCGATTTAGTCGTTTGGTGATTGATGGGGCGCAAATTGTGCCGATGAATATGAGCCATCAAGATCATCAAATTATTCTGTTTTGGCCACAGCATGATGATGAATATGCTTTGGTGAATGAGTTGACCATGGCCTGTATGGCACATTTGGCCAAGCAAATTTTTCCAGATTCTTTAAAGTTACTCCGCATTCATTTTGCCCATGCGCCGCGGATGGCACGTTATCACTATGAAAAGTTTTATGGCTGCCAAATGGAATTTTCGACCCTTAAATATTCATTTGTGATTCATGCAGACAGTTTGGATTTAAAGTCAGAACTTGCTGATCCGTCACTGATGCAATTGTTATTACGTCAGGCCGAAGAGGCGATCGCCGCTCGTCCGCAACATTCAGATCCAATTCAACAGATGCAACAATGCATAGCAGATTATCTCAAATTACAGCAGCAAGCCCCTAAAATAGAATGGTTAGCAGAGGAGTTACATCTGTCAGTCAGAACCCTGCAACGACAGTTACAGGAGAAAGACACTTCGTTTAAACGGCTTTTGGAGCTTGAACGGATGAAACGCTGTGAATATCTACTTTCACAACAAACCCATTTGACAGATATCGCTTTACAGCTAGGTTATTCAGATCAGTCTGCTTTGGCACGTGCTTTTAAGGCATATAGCGGAGAGACATTATTAGCGCGAAAAAAAGCCTTGAGATTAGAATAAAACTTGCAGATTGCTCGTTAAGAAAAGCCTTTCAAACAACATAAAAAAAGCGGTCAAACGACCGCTTTTCTTTAAAGCCAAACTTATGCCGCAGCTTTTAATTTTGGATACCGAAGTAAAATGGCAAGGATGGCAAAGATTGCCAAGACCCAACAGTAATACACTCTACCAATCAGTTCCACAGGCGAAAGTTTTGCGATCGAACAAGCCAGTAACAGCTGTGCGCCATAAGGAATGAGACCTTGGACTACGCAAGAGAAAATGTCCAAAAGTGCAGCAGCACGTTTAGGGTCTACACCATATTCTTTCGCGACTTCACGTGCCATGTCACCAGATAAAATAATTGCGACAGTGTTGTTTGCTACAAATAGGTTGGAGAAAATCACCAAGAAACTGATACCAATTTCACCTGCGCGTTCAGCACCAACTTTAAAGCAGCGTGTCATGCTGTAAATACGTTGAATCAGCCATTCTAAACCGCCTTCTTTTTGCATAATGGCAGAAATACCACCTAAGAAAATAGAAAGCAGGGCAACTTCAAACATGCCGGTAAAGCCCTCATAAATAGAATTATTTAAGCTTAAAAAATTAAATTCAGGTTGAATGACCAAACCAATCAAGCTAGACAGTAAGACACCAATAGTCAGTACAGCAAGCACGTGCAAACGTGAAAAGGCCAAAATAAATACGGCTAAATACGGCAAGATCAGCCACGCATTATAGGCTTTGTGTTCAATCGCTTGTGAGCCTTGACTCATGAATAAATAAATACAGATGCTGACGATCGATGCAGGAACAGCAATCCAAACATTGACCTTAAATTTATCGCGAAGCTGAACTTTTTGACTGTTCGTTGCAGCAATGGTGGTATCTGAAATCATCGACAGATTATCACCAAACATAGCACCGCCGACCACAGCACCAATGGCATACACCACTTCAATTTCGGTGACTTGTGTAAAACCAAAGGCAATTGGTGCACAGGCTGCAATAGTGCCCATGGAGGTTCCCATCGCTGTGGCAATAAAGGCCGCAATAATAAACAGCATAGGCAGCACGAACTCAGGCGCAATTACCGATAGTCCGAATTGCACTGTTGCATCGACACTACCGATGGCACTGCTGACACTGGCAAAAGCACCAGCGAGCATAAAGACCATGAACATTAAGATCAAATTCGGGTGGCTGGCACCTTTCATAAATGTATCAATCGCGTCATTTATCTTGCCGCGATAGAGCAAAATTGCCAATACAATTGCAGGAAGAGCAGCGACTGGGGCTTTCACTTGATAGAACGCAAACTCAGTTCCAATGATGGAATGGTAAATACCACTGCCCAAAAAAATGGTCAGAAAAACAATAAGCGGGAGCAGTGCAAATGCCCGAGCAGGCATTTTCACTTGTGAATCGGAGGACATAGGAGATAAAAAAATAAAAGTATGCGGCTAGTATAAAGCAGGTTTTGCAATTTAAGGAAAATTAAAATGTAAATCCTAAGCCTGTTATTTTTAACATTTTTTTGATGATAAAATTAAGTTAATCTAAAACCTTATAATTTTGCCAGATCCTAAAATTAGGCATCTTTGATCATTGTGAAAAAAACTGAAATATCGGTAAATGATGCTTTCGGGTTGTTCTGGAAAATTATGTTTGCATGAGAAATGCCGACTGAGGATTGTATACCCTGTTCAATGGGTAAAAAATAGCGTTACAATGCGATGTCTTGTATTTCGACAAAACCCACATCATAGTTTTGATTCATTCAAGGAAAGTATAACCCTATGTCACGTTTAGCCACTCGATTTGGAACGCTTAAATCTCAACAGCGTAAGGCCTTGGTTTCTTATGTTATGGCTGGTGACCCTCATCCACAAGTAACGGTACCTTTGTTACATCAAATGGTTGAGGCAGGTGTAGATGTGATCGAATTGGGTCTTCCATTTTCAGACCCAATGGCGGATGGTCCTGTTATTGCACTTGCCGCGGAGCGTGCGCTTGCTGCAGGAACCAATACTCTAGATGCCTTGAACATGGTGAAAGAGTTCCGTAAAAACGATTCAGAAACACCCGTGGTACTGATGGGCTATTTAAACCCCGTTGAAGTAATCGGCTATGAAAAGTTTGTTGCCTATGCACATGAATGCGGTGTAGATGGCGTGCTCTTGGTGGACCTTCCACCAGAAGAAGCAAAAGATCTAGATGTAGTATTGAAAAAATATGACATGGATCAAATCTTCTTACTTGCGCCAACATCCACTGATGAACGTATTCAGCATGTGGTGAAACAAGCCAGTGGATTTATCTACTATGTTTCTTTGAAAGGTGTGACAGGTGCAGCGACATTAGACGTGGCTGAAGCTGCGGCACGTATTCAAAAAATCAAATCGTATACTCATGTACCTGTCGGCGTTGGCTTTGGTATCAGTGATGCAGCATCGGCGAAAGCCATGGGTGTTGCTGCGGATGCGGTGATTGTAGGTAGTGCTTTTGTTAAACAATTTGCAAACTTAGCGCCAGAACAAGCTGTAATCGAAACAGTGAATAAAGTGAAGGAGCTTCGAGCTGCGCTCGATGAGTTAGTATGAGTCAAGACGCAAAAACAGGCAAAATTCTGAGCGCATCTACGCCATGGACAGAGCGTGCGGTACCAGGTATTCATGTACCTGATGAACAGCAAGCATTAAAGGCGACATTTACTGAGCCGACGATTGAATGTCCTGAGTGTCATGCACTTGTGACTCGTACTGCGATGTCATTTAATGCCTACGTTTGTCCACAGTGTGATGAACACTTGCGAATGAAAGCGCGTGATCGTTTGAACTGGTTCTTTGACCAAGTACAAAAAGAATTGGGTCAAGAATTTAAAGCCAAAGATCCACTTAAATTTGTAGATAGCAAAGCGTATCCAGACCGTATGTCTGAAGCGCAGAAGAAAACCGGTGAAACAGAAGCTTTAGTGGTGATGCAAGGAACGCTGAAAGGCATTCCAATGATTGCAACTGCATTTGAATTTGATTTCATGGGCGGTTCAATGGGTACTGTTGTAGGTGACCGTTTTGTTCAGGCTGCTGAACTTGCGATTAAAGCTAAACAACCGCTTATTTGCTTCGCTGCTTCTGGTGGTGCGCGTATGCAAGAAGGCATGTTGTCACTCATGCAAATGGCGCGTACATCTGCTGCCATCCAAAAAATGAAAGATGCAGGCTTGCCTTATCTAGTGGTGTTGACACATCCAGTCTATGGTGGTGTAACTGCATCATTGGCAATGCTCGGTGATGTTCATCTGGCTGAGCCGAAAGCCATGATTGGTTTTGCTGGTAAGCGTGTAATTGAGCAAACTGTACGTGAAAAATTGGAAGAACCGTTCCAACGTGCAGAATACTTGCTTGATCATGGTGTAGTCGATCAAATTGTCCACCGTCATGCATTACGTGATACAGTTTATCGTATTGTAGCGAAATTGATGAACTTGCCTTGAACACAGCACCACTTGCAACTGATTCTTTAAACACATGGCTCGATTATTGGAGCCATGTTCATGTTACGGGTATTGATTTAGGACTGGAGCGGGTAATTCCTGTTGCAGATCGATTGGGCGTAACCCAGCCTGATGCGAAAGTGCTGACGGTCGCGGGAACAAACGGTAAAGGTTCAACCACGACCACTTTGGCTGCGATTTTAAATGCCCAAGGTTATAACGTGGGGCTATACCAATCACCGCATATCTATCGATTCAATGAACGTGTAAAGCTTCAAGGTGTTGAAGTGGCCGACCAAACCCTGATTGATGCTTTTGTAGCTGTTGATCAGGCGCGTCGTGAATGTGAATTAAGTTTATCTTTTTTTGAAGCGACCACTTTGGCCGCTTTTGTTATTTTTAAACAGCAACATTGCGATGTATGGGTCCTCGAAGTGGGCCTTGGCGGTCGACTTGATGTGGTCAATGTCGTCGATCCAGATGTTGCAGTGATTACCAATATTGGTTTAGACCATACCGATTGGTTAGGCGACACCATTGAAAAAATTGCTTTTGAGAAAGCTGGGATTATTCGTCCGAATATTCCCGTGATTTTTGGTGGACAGCAAGTACTGCCTGAAGCCATTCGTCAAAAAGCAGAAGATTGCCAAGCTGCTTTACATGTACTCAATCGTGATTATTTTTATCAGTACAGTGATGACGGACAATCTTGGATGTTTGCCTCATCAGGTTCAACCTTAAAACTCCCCGTGGGTTCTTTGGCACTCGAAAATATCTCTACGGCTGTAGCAGCAATATTAGCCAGTGGTTTGGTGGTCTCTCAGCAGTCGATCGCTCAGGGGATTATCAATGCCAAGTTACAAGGCCGTTTTGAAGTTAGAGAAATTGCAGGAAAAACGGTGATTTTCGATGCGGGACATAACCCGCATGGTGTTGAATTTTTGTTAAAGCAATTGCGAAATTTTCTCCAGTACAATAAACAATACACAGAAGTGATCAGCGTTTTCTCCATGCTGACTGATAAAGACATAAATTCTGTCGTTAACTTATTGAAAGATACGGTAAGAATGTGGAAAATTGCACAATTAAATGTGCCACGTGCGGCATCTATCACACAATTGGATAGCGCACTGCAGCATCAAGTCGTAGAACATTATGACAATGTGCAATTAGCTTTTAAGTCCGCGCTGGAAGAAACAAAGAATAATCAGCTGATTCTGGTATGTGGTTCATTTCATACCTTAGAAGCGGTATGGGAGTATCTGGAAGAATGTCAATGAATAACAAACAACGCTGGATGGGTGGTGTTGTTTTATTAGGTGGTGGTGTACTGCTGGCCGCACTTTTACTTAAAGGCAAAGAAGAAATACATCAAAATCAAAGCCAAACCCCTGAAATGGCTCAAGTTGAGCAACAAGGTCAGGGTGCGGGTAAAATGTCATCATTGACTGTTGATGTTGAAACTGAAAAGCGTTTGCTCGAAGAACAACGACGTACCCGTGAAAAATCGGTTGCGGAGCAAGAAGCACGTGCAGCAGAATTTTTAGCGATGCAACAACAAGCGGAAGCGGATGCAGCACGTAAAGCAGCAGAAGAATATGCGGCTTTAAACGCACATCGTTCAGCTCAACAAAGTTCGGATAATATTCCGCCCGAATTGGTTGAAGATGAAAAAGCCAAGCAAAATCGTTTAGCTGAGGATAAGTTGGCGGCTCAAAAAAAGTTAGAGACTCAGTCGGCGCAGCAAAAGGCTGATCAGGCACGTATCGCAGCAGATAAACAAAAAGCCGAAGCAAAACGTAAAGCGGATGCTCAAAAAGAAGCTGAACGTAAAGCACATGCTGAAGCTGAGAAAAAAGCAGCAGATAAGAAAGCAGCCGAAGCGAAGCAACAAGCTGAAGAAAAGCGTAAAGCCGAAGAAAAACACAAGGCAGAAGAAAAGCGTAAAGCCGAAGCCAAGAAAAAAGCTGAAGCTGAAAAAGCACGTGATCTGTTGGAAAATGGCGATAAGCAATGGATGGTGCAAGTTGCACTGGCTGCTAATGAAGCCAATGCAGATGCTGTTGCTGCAAAATTACGTGCAAAAGGCTATAAAGTGACGAAGAGTCCGACATCTAAAGGCATTCGTATTATGGTCGGTCCTTCGAAGGACCGTGATGCTGCGGACGCAACACGTAAAAAGATCAATTCAGATGCAAGTTTGAATATGAAATCGGCTTGGGTGATTGATTGGGTACCACTCGATAAACGCTAAGTTTATATGAGGATTTACCTTTAATAAGATGGATTCAGTAGTTGCTGCTGAATCCATTTTACATTTTCAGGACTGAATAATCGGTCAATATTTTTCCAAATAGGGTGGAAGCCATAGCCACCTTGTTTCATTTCACGTTTTGCTTCCTCAATGGACCAATGCTGAAAAATAATACGGTACATGGCCACACTCACGCCTGTACGGTCTGAGCCGTGGTAGCAATGGATTAACACTTTTTGCTCCTGTTGTTCAGCTTCTTTTATGGTTTTCATCACTGCCAGTAAATCTTCACGATCGATTTGCCATGTGTGTATCGGAATATGTACAAATTTAATCTTTTGCATATCAATAGCATTTTTTAAGCGTTCTGGATCATGATGCCGTGAACGTAAATTTATGATCACATCGATTTGCTGTTCTCGTAGAACAGGGGCGAGATCTGCATCAGGTTGTTCACTGCGAAATAATGTTGGGCTGATCTGATAAAAATTATGCTGTTGATGAACGACTTTTCCCCAATGCTGAGGACGTTCATTTAACGGTAATGGATTTGATGTCATGCAACCCGTGAAGCTGAAGCTAACACTGAGGAGGATCATTGGTAGGATTTTAGCGGTCATAGCTTGTATTCTGATAGCGAGCGAATTCTAATGGGTCATGTGCACAGATGAGATCGATGTCCGGATGCTGCGCTAACTGCTGAATCTTATGAAGGGAGTGCAGTCGCTGTGTATTGTCGGTGGCAAATAAACGCTCAAGCTGATTTAAGGCCCGCGAATGAAAATTTGGATTTAATTGATGCTGTGAGTAATAAGCATCGCCACAATATAACAACCAGCGATGGTTATTTTTTACTGCAATACCGGCATGACCCGCGGTATGTCCCAAAAGTGGAAGCATTAAAATGTCATCTTGAAAAATAGACAGACCGGCAGTGTGCTCTAAGTTAAACCATGCTTTAGTCCCGATGTTTTCAATAAAGTTCCAATAACGATGCTGTTGGAACTGCTGTGGTCGATAGCGCAGTCGTGATTTAATGCTGTGAATGTTTTGAGTGGCGTTATATTCACTGGCTAAGACATGCACGGTCGCCTGCGGAAAATCTGATATCCCGCCTGCATGATCAAAATCTAAGTGTGACAACAAAATGTGTTGAACATCTTGAGCCTTAAAGCCTAATTTTTGAATTTGATGAATCGCACTCAGTTGCGGATTAAATTTGATCTGCGCTGTGCGTGAAATAAACCGACCTAAACGATTTTGTGGATGCAAATAATCTTGTAAGCCCAGTCCTGTATCGACTAAGACGAGCCCTTTATCGGTTTCAATGAGCAGGCAATGACAGACCAAATGTGCGCGAAAGCCTTTCTGTCCAAATAAAGGAGCACACGTTGGACAAAAACTACCACAATGTAAATGATGAATTTGATGAATCACGGTTTGTTGTTTTCAAGTTTTTATTAGTTATAACGGAATTGTGATGTTTAACCAATCTAATCCCTGAGAGGAATTTGTAATCAAAAAAAGCTCATCCGGAGATGAGCAGGTTGGAGAATGCCAGAACGGGCTCGTCATTCGTTCTGAAGGGGGAAAACTATATTAACTATGGTTATGATACTTAGTTTGCTTAGGTGCTGCGCTTAAAAATAGTTAAATTTGTACCTTCGCTTTGGTCACTCACAGCAGAGCTTCTTATCTTGCGCTCGGACAGCGTAATGCTCCGTTTTATCCTCACTTAGGTTGAGGCGTTAAACGAAGGTAAGGCGTAACTGCGTTATATCCTTGAGGAAAGCGTTGTTTGATTTCCTCTTCATCTTTTAATGACGGCACAATCACCACATCTTCACCTTGTTGCCAGTTGGCCGGTGTTGCAACTTTATGGTTGTCTGTCAGTTGCAAAGAGTCAATGACACGTAAAATTTCATGGAAGTTACGCCCTGTAGATGCAGGATAAGTAATGATTAAACGGACTTTTTTATTTGGATCAATGATCACCAAAGAGCGAACAGTTAATGTTTCGCTGGCATTGGGGTGAATGAAATCATAAAGGGTAGACACTTTACGGTCTTTGTCTGCAATGATCGGGAAGTTGACCGTGGTATTTTGAGTATTATTAATGTCGTTAATCCAACCATGATGCGACTCAACATCATCAACAGACAGGGCAATGGCCTTGACACCACGTTTGCTAAATTCATCTTTTAGTTTTGCGGTAAATCCAAGTTCTGTGGTGCAGACTGGGGTGTAATCGGCAGGATGCGAAAATAAAATGCCCCAACTGTCACCTAAAAAGTCATAAAAATGAATGCTGCCTTCGCTTGAGTCTTGAGTAAAGTCTGGTGCAGTATCACCTAAACGAATCGTCATGGAATATCCCCGTATTTATTGAATTTGTTTAACTTGAAAATAAATATGAAGGATTTTTTTTATGATTAAAAATAGTGTTTTTTCATTTCTTTATGAATATATCTCATATAAAACAGTTTTATTGGGGGATAAATGCGAAATATCTCACGACAGAGTCACTATGTTGTCTGCAGAAAATTTGTTACATTAGCTTGCCTTAAGTCTCCGGGGCTAGAACCCGAGCGCAGAATATTTAAGGGGATTTTTGTGCAAAACCCTTGTACTTCGAATTTCTAGCACCATAATAACGACTAAGAAAATATATTCATTTGACAAGCAAGATTTAGAGAGTCTATTCATGTTGGCAAGTCTGATCGGAGGAATCTTCGGTACCAAAAATGAGCGCGAACTCAAACGCATGCGTAAAATCGTAGAGAAGATTAATGCGCTCGAGCCGACGATATCTGTTCTAAGCGATGCAGACTTATCTGCAAAAACTGAAGAATTCAAAGAACGTTATAAAAAAGGCGACAGCCTTGATAAATTATTACCTGAAGCGTTTGCTGTTTGTCGTGAAGCTGCGAAGCGTGTCATGGGCATGCGTCATTATGACGTACAGCTGATTGGTGGTATTACCTTGCATGAAGGTAAGATCGCAGAGATGCGTACCGGTGAAGGTAAAACCCTCATGGGAACGCTTGCTTGTTACCTCAATGCGATTAGTGGTGAAGGTGTTCACGTGATTACGGTGAACGACTATCTCGCACAGCGTGATGCTGAATTAAACCGTCCATTATTCGAATTTTTAGGTTTAAGCATTGGGATTATTTACTCAATGCAAGACCCAACTGAAAAAGCTCAAGCGTATCGAGCTGACATTACTTACGGTACCAACAACGAATTCGGTTTCGATTACTTGCGTGACAACATGGTGTTTTCTGCTGCTGAGAAAAAACAGCGCAGCTTAACCTATGCCATCATCGATGAGGTCGATTCGATCCTGATTGATGAAGCGCGTACACCGTTGATCATTTCTGGTCAATCAGAAGACTCATCTCAGTTGTATGCTGCAATTAACAGCATTCCACCAAAACTTCATGCACAAAAAGAAGAAAAGGTACCAGATGGCGGTCACTTCTGGATTGACGAAAAACAGCGCTCTGTAGAAATGACCGAAGTCGGTTATGAAACTGTTGAAGCTGAATTGATTCAAATGGGCTTGCTTGCTGAAGGTGAAAGTTTATATTCATCTGCTAATTTAAACTTGGTACACCATGTTTCTGCGGCCATTCGTGCGCATTACCTATACCAACGCAACGTGCATTACATCATCCACGAAGGTGAAGTGATCATTGTCGATGAAAACACTGGTCGTACAATGCCGGGTCGCCGTTGGTCAGAAGGTTTGCATCAAGCAGTAGAAGCAAAAGAAGGTTTGGAAATTCAGCCTGAAAACCAAACTTTAGCAACTACAACATTCCAGAACTATTTCCGTCTTTACAAGAAATTATCAGGGATGACAGGGACTGCAGATACTGAAGCTGCAGAGATGAAAGAAATTTATGGCTTGGATGTTGTACTTATTCCAACCCATCGCCCGATGATTCGTAATGACCAAAACGATTTAATCTATTTAAATCGTGAAGGTAAATACAACGCCATCATTCAAGAAATTCAACGTATTCATGAAGCGGGTGTTGCGCCGATTCTGATTGGTACAGCAACCATTGAAGCCTCTGAAATTTTATCAGATAAGCTGAAAGAAGCTGGTATTCAACATGAAGTACTTAATGCGAAACAACATGAGCGTGAAGCGGATATTATTGCGCAAGCGGGTTCACCGCGTGCAGTGACCATTGCGACTAACATGGCTGGTCGTGGTACTGATATTCTGTTAGGTGGTAACTGGAAAGCGTTGCTGGCGAAGATTGAAGAGCCGACTGAAGCAGACGAAGCACGTTTGAAAGCAGAGTGGGAACAAAATCATGAAATGGTACTGAACTCTGGTGGTTTACACATCATTGGTTCAGAACGTCATGAATCTCGTCGTATCGATAACCAGTTACGTGGTCGTGCGGGCCGTCAAGGTGACCCAGGTGTATCACGTTTCTACTTGTCGCTTGAAGATGACTTGATGCGTATCTTCGCAGGTGATCGCGTGGTTGCAATGATGCGTGCCATGGGTCTGAAAGAAGATGAAGCTATTGAGCATAAAATGGTGTCACGCTCGATTGAAAATGCACAACGTAAAGTTGAAGCACGTAACTTCGATATTCGTAAAAATTTATTGAAATACGATGACGTAAACAACGAACAACGTAAGATTATTTACTCGCAACGTGATGAAATTCTTGTTGAACCGTCTTTACAAGATTACATCGAAACAATGATTCAGGATGTGACTAAAGGCATGATCGAAGTATATATTCCACCTGAGTCTATTCACGATCAGTGGGATATAGAAGGTCTTGAAAAGGCGCTACGTGAAGATCTATCGATTGAATTGCCAATTTCGCAGTGGTTAGAGCAAGATCGTCGTTTGGATGAAGAGGCTTTGGTTGAACGTATTACTGATGAAGTTCTTCAGCACTACCGTTCACGTCGTACGCAAATGGGTGACGAAACGGCTGCAATGCTCGAACGTCACTTTATGTTGAATTCATTGGACCGCCATTGGAAAGAGCATTTGGCAGCAATGGATTACTTACGTCAAGGGATTCATTTACGTGGTTATGCGCAGAAAAATCCTGAGCAAGAATACAAAAAAGAAGCCTTTAACTTATTTGTAAACATGCTTGCTGTGATTAAGTCCGATGTCGTGACAGATTTATCTCGTATTCATGTGCCTACAGCCGAAGAGCTTGCAGAAATGGAAGCTCAAAAACAGGCTCAAGCTGAATCAATGAATCTTCAGTTGTCACACAACGACTTTGATAATTTGTTGGCTGAAGCCAATGGTAATGATGTTATCGATGCGCAATACACACCTGCAGAGCAAGTGATTGTTCCGCCAGAAAGCCGTAACTCACCGTGCCCATGTGGTTCAGGTCTAAAATATAAACAATGTCACGGTAAAATTTAAACAGCATTGTTTAATTTCAAATAAATCAGAGCCATCGCGCTCTGATTTTTTATTTACTCAGCTGATCTGACCTGAATAGTATTTGCAGTGCAGCGGATTAAATGTTATTTAGTTTCTATCAATAACCGTAAGACGGAAAAGACAATGAAAAAAGTACTAAAACCGTTCATGATTGCTGCTTTGGCTTTGCCAACTTTTGCCTTTGCAAACGCTCCTCAGACGACTTCTTTAGAGAAAGTTCAACAAGCAGTTGGTCCAACAACAACTCAAGTACAGATTGGTACTGACGGTCAAGTGACTGTAGCAAGCCCGCGTACGGGTATTCGTTATACCTTTGCCAATCCAAATCGTCCAATCGTATTGCAAACTGCAAAAATTGCAGCAGCCAATGCGGCGAATGCTGACCGTATTGTGGCTGAAAACCCAGCACTTTCTGCTGCGAGTCAACAAAAAGCGAAACAAGTGCTTCTTGATGAAGCAACTCAGCTTGCGCGTAACTAATTTACGACGAACAGCGATAAAGACCAGTCGAAAGGCTGGTTTTTTTATGTGCAAAAGAAATGCTCAATAAAATTACAGCAAAACCGTGCTTCTGCTCGATTTTTTATAGATTTTGCACTAAGCTGTATTTTTTATAACTCATATAGTTGGACGTTGAAAAATGGCAGTTGGTGACGTATCTATGCCACAGATGCATGTGGTGAAAGGTGTAAAAATCGGTTCGGCTGAAGCGTATGTGCGCTATCAGAACCGACGTGACCTTGTCATTTTTGAATTTGCTGAAGGCTCTAATGTCGCAGGCGTTTTTACTCAAAATGCATTTTGTGCAGCACCGGTGCATATTTCTAAAGCGCACTTATTAGCAGGTAATCCACGTTATTTAGTGATTAACACCGGAAATGCCAATGCAGGTACTGGCAAAATTGGCATGGCAAATGCTGAAGCGACATGTGCGAAACTGGCAGAACTGGCTGGTGTTCAAAATACAGAAGTCCTTCCTTTTTCAACGGGTGTAATTGGCGAGCAATTACCTATTGATCGTTTGGTTCAAGGCTTGCAACCGGCATTAGACAGTTTGCAAGAAGACGCTTGGTTGGAAGCGGCAACGGGCATTATGACCACAGATACCACACCTAAAGGTGCATCTGAACAATTTGAGTTAGATGGCGTCCTGTATACCATGACAGGTATTTCTAAAGGCGCAGGCATGATTCGTCCAAATATGGCGACCATGTTGAGTTATGTGGCGACTGATGCACCCATTAGCCGTGAGCTGGTGCAACAGCTTTTGAAAACTACAGTTAACCTGTCGTTTAACCGTATTACGGTGGATGGTGATACCTCAACGAATGACTCATGTATTTTGATTGCAACGGGCCAAGCTGGTGGCGTAGAAATTACTTCAGAATCAGATTCACGTTATGCTGCTGTTTTAGACGTGTTAACACGTGTAATGAAACGTCTTGCACAGCTCATTGTCCGTGATGGTGAAGGTGCGACGAAGTTTATTACTGTGGCGGTAGAAGGCGGCGCAGATACTCAAGAATGTTGTGATATTGCTTATAGCATTGCACATTCACCGTTGGTTAAAACTGCAATCTTCGCATCAGATCCAAACTGGGGCCGTATTTTGGCAGCTATTGGTTATGCAGGTGTGCCAAACTTAGATGTTGAAAAAATTCAGGTCTGGTTAGGTGATGTTCAAATCTGTAAAGACGGTGGTGCCGCAGCAGATTATACCGAAGCAGCAGGGGCTGCAGAGATGGAGAAATCTGAGATCACGATCCGTGTAGATTTAGGACGTGGCAGTGCGCGAGATACTGTGTATACCTGTGACCTGTCGTATGACTATGTTAAGATTAACGCAGATTACCGTTCATAAGATATTTGATGTTTTTGAAAAGCCTCCGTTGTGAGGCTTTTTTATAAGTGGAACTTTTTAATGACCGGTAAAAAATAGCCAAGTACCATATTTATGGGTCAGTTGTGAAGCACCTGTGTAGTAGCAGGCATTAAGGATAGAGAAGACGTTGTAATGAATAATGCAAACAACTTAATTGCAAATGAAGCAAAATCAATTGTACAAGCGCATTTGGATCGTTTGGGTGATGTTAAAGAGCATCACTTAACGGAAGCTGCAAAGCTTGAAAAGTTTGAATTAATTAAAGCGGAACTCAAAAAACGTAACGCTGTCCTTGTTGCACACTATTATTGTGATCCTGAAGTGCAGGAACTAGCAGAACAGACCGGTGGATGCGTTTCGGATTCACTTGAAATGGCACGTTTTGGTCGGGATCATGAAGCAACGACGTTGGTGGTTGCAGGAGTGAAATTCATGGGGGAGACCTCGAAGATTTTATCTCCTGAGAAAACCGTACTGATGCCTACTCTAGAGGCAACATGTTCACTTGATTTGGGTTGTCCTGTCGATGAATTTACCAAATTTTGCGATGCACATCCGGATCATACGGTTGTGGTATATGCCAATACCTCGGCGGCAGTGAAAGCGCGTGCAGATTGGGTGGTAACCTCGAGCTGTGCTGTTGAAATTGTTGAGCATTTAGATAATTTAGGTGAAAAAATTATCTGGGCACCCGATCAGCATCTCGGTCGCTATATTCAAAAGAAAACCAGTGCAGACATGTTGCTATGGGATGGGGCATGTATTGTCCATGAAGAGTTCCGTGCACGTGGTATTGCCAATATGAAAGCGCTGTATCCTGATGCAGCAGTTTTGGTACATCCAGAGTCACCAGAATCTGTGGTGGATATTGCAGATGCCGTCGGTAGCACCTCGCAATTGATCAAGGCTGCACAAACCTTGCCACACGAACGTTTAATCGTGGCAACAGATCGCGGTATTTTTTATAAAATGCAGCAAGCTGTGCCGAATAAAATTCTCATCGAAGCACCGACGGCAGGTGAGGGAGCGACTTGTCGTTCATGTGCGCATTGCCCTTGGATGGCGATGAATGAATTGGATGGCATTCTGGAAGTTTTACAAAAAGGCGATCAGGAAATTTTTGTAGATCCGGCATTGGCTGAGCGTGCTAAATTGCCTTTAGATCGGATGTTGAATTTTAGCGCCAGTTTAAAACGTTAATTTTTGCTTGAAAAATGATTAAAGTGCTTGATAAATAATCGCTTGAAATGATTTTTTATGTTTTTTTGAAGATAGGTGTTGACGTTAATCAACGTCACGCCTAGAATGCACACCGTACCGCACGATATGCGATACAGCGAAAGCTGAGATGAAACGGAGCATAGCACAGCCTGGTAGTGCACCTGGTTTGGGACCAGGGGGTCGTAGGTTCGAATCCTACTGCTCCGACCAATTTCTCAAGGCAAAAATCGCGTGATAGTCTATGTCATCGGTAATGCGCCTGTAGCTCAGTTGGATAGAGCATCCGCCTTCTAAGCGGATGGTCACAGGTTCGAATCCTGTCAGGCGCGCCATTTTAATGGTGTTCTGATACTAGAATCTGAAACTTGTTGTGATGGTGGATGTAGCTCAGTTGGTAGAGCCCCGGATTGTGATTCCGGTTGTCGTGGGTTCGAATCCCATCATTCACCCCAATTCGGAGCATAGCACAGCCTGGTAGTGCACCTGGTTTGGGACCAGGGGGTCGTAGGTTCGAATCCTACTGCTCCGACCATTTTCTCAAAGAAAACGGTCGATAAAAGATACCGCATACAGCGGTTTTTTTATGCCTGTAATTTAAAATGCGTTATATTGGTTATTCACAAGCAAGAACACGATGGTGGATGTAGCTCAGTTGGTAGAGCCCCGGATTGTGATTCCGGTTGTCGTGGGTTCGAATCCCATCATTCACCCCAACTTTTAAAGTTGAAAGCGGAGCATAGCACAGCCTGGTAGTGCACCTGGTTTGGGACCAGGGGGTCGTAGGTTCGAATCCTACTGCTCCGACCATTTTCTCAAAGAAAACGGTCGATAAAAGATACCGCATACAGCGGTTTTTTTAT
>NZ_VPDZ01000014.1:0-131985 GCF_013417465.1 Acinetobacter sp. YH12251
CCATTTTAGAGATTTGTTTAAGATAAGATATAACTCATTGAGATGTGTCATAGTATTCGTCGTTAGAAAACAATTATTGTGACATTATTTCAATGAGTTATCTATTTTTGTCGTGTACAGAGAAATAATTTTAGAGCCAGCAACAGCTTTCAGCGCTTGATTTGCGACTGGTTGCCACACGGCAATCGCTGCAATATCAGGACTTGCAAATACTTGTGGCAGCTCGTTGGTCATGGTGTTGACCAACTTTACTTCAGAAGCTTGAATTTTTGCATCATCTAACGCCGTCGTCAAAAGCAAATGATCAACCAAGCCTTTTTCTGTCGCGACACTTTTTCCTTTTAAATCAGTTAAACTATTGATGCCATCTTTAGCAATGATGACATCATTCCCCGCAGAATAGTCCGTCGCCATAATCATAACGCCTTTCGTGCCGCCAGAACCCGTGACTAAGTTGTCCCCATTGGTGACCAAAACGGCATCCAACTGATTTGCAGCAAATGCAGATAGTGAAGCTGAATAATCAAACCATTTAAAGTCTACATTGACACCGGCTTCTTTCAACCAGCCTTTTTCAATAGCAACTTGCCATGCGACAAAACCAGGCCAGTCGCTATAGCCGATCGTGATGGCTTTTGTATTGACTGTGCCTTCTGCCTGAGCATTTGGTTCTGGAGTTTTTGCTGTATTGTCACAACCAACTAGTAAGATAGCAGTCAAAACGGATGCAGATAAGCAGGATTTTTTGATCATAGTGCGATTTCCCCGATGGCATTACAGTTAAATTTGGTATTGGTGTTCAAAAACGATGGTGTATTCGGATTACTGACAGATTGAGCATTACGCTTTGCACGATTTGGTCTATGGTTGGCTGCATTAGCATGTGCTTGCTTTTGGTTTGTGATTTGATCTTTAAACTGACCTTGTGATCGATATAATTGGCCCATTTTAAAACTCCTTAATCCTTTGCATTTTGCGGAATTGGCGGCATTACAGCGTCCATCAACTCCAAATGTCCTTTAATCACACCCTTAAGTGCTGAAAAATGCTGACTGATAACTTTGAGCTCTGAACTGACGCCTTGCAGAATCATGACTTCTAAAATTTTGTGGTCATCGAGTTGAATATGCAGCGAACTCACCACTTGTTCTAAAAACTGCTGCTGTAAATCTAAAAGCTGAATACGTAGCGCCGTACTACTTGCGTCATAAAGTAAGGTAAACGTGCCGACCATCACTTCATTGCGCAGCTCCTGATCGGCAATCAGATGCTTATTGATCATGTCGACAATGGCCTGAGAACGGCTTTCATAATGCTGATCGACAATTTTTTGATCCAAAGCATCGACTGTTTTTTCAGGCACGGTAATACTGATACGCGCCAGCTTTTGTTTAGGCACTGTTTTTCCTTATTTTTTTTGCTGAATATAGAAACCCGCACGGGCGCTCAGTAGCTCAATAAAAAATTGCTTTAATTGATGCAGAAATGTTGCAGATTGATGGCGGTTCATATGCATCTCCTGTTTGAGTAATACAAAATATTTATTTCGTAATATCGATAGAAATGCAGAATCTGTGCCAAGTGAGAAATACAAAAAATGATCAATTATTTTGTTCTTTTAACTTTCTTTTAGATTTTATTGTTCATCATTTGTGCAATTAATGCACTCCTACTGACCCATTTGCACTATTGCTGCGATGGGTGATTTTCTGACGGGCTATTTCTAAAGCTTATTGGTCTTCTTAACCGAGAACATTGACAGACCAGCAACAAACTCGAAGTGCAATTTATTTCATCAACATTGAACATCATTTATACTGATTGACCATTCTATTCATCACTCAACGCCTATGAAGTATTTCAGCTGCGCGGTATGTACTAACCAAATCTTTTTTGCCAATTCACACTGTGTCAATTGTCAGACTGCGCTGGGTTATATTGCCTCTGAAAAGCAAATGGGCTGTTTTGAAAAGCACAGCAGTACGTTATGGCTTGCGTTAAATCCTGAAATAAAGGGAAAACGCTTTAAACCTTGTCATAATTATCAGCATCATCGGGTATGTAACTGGATGGTGCCTGCCGACAGTGAAGAAATTTACTGCGAGTCTTGCCTGCTCACGCATACCATTCCCAACTTAGATAACCCAGACCATATTGTGTATTGGGCGCGATTGGAACATGCCAAACGGCGTTTTTTGTATTTAATGCAGCAACTGAATACCATGCCGCGTCCTAAACGCAGTCAAGATGACCGTTTTGGGCTGCGTTTTGATTTTCTCATGCCAACAGAAAATACACCTGTCATGACCGGTCATGCCAATGGCATTATTACCTTAAATGCCAGTGAAGCAGATGTGATTTACCGCGAAACAACGCGTATAAAAATGGGTGAAAACTACCGTACACTTCTAGGTCATTTTAGACATGAAAGCGGTCATTATTATTTTGATTTGATCAAACATTTACACCCAGAGCTGATTGATGAATTTCGGGAACTATTTGGTGATGAACGACAAGATTATAGTGAAGCTTTGAAACGACATTATAATGACGGTGCGCCACAAAATTGGGCGGATTACTATGTCAGTTCATATGCCAGTACGCATCCTTGGGAAGATTGGGCGGAAACATGGGCGCATTATTTGCATATGATGGACACCCTAGAAACAGCCTACTATGCAGGATTAGTGGTCAAAACCAATAAGTCGGATTTGAATAATTTAGAATTAAAAGAAAACCCGATTGGCGCTCAGGATTTTGACCTACTACTGCAACACTGGATGACCTTGACCTTTAATTTAAATGCATTGAACCGCAGCATGGGCTTAGATGATGCATATCCGTTTACGCTGTCGAATCCAGTATTGGATAAATTACGATTCATTCACCACAAACTGCTCAACATGACCTTAAAAAACCAGCAGCACAATTAGATTAAATTTAATACGTGATATTGTTTGAACCTCAGATCAACTTTTCTGTATTACAGCATTCGTACATTAGCTTATAGAAAGGATGTATACGTAGTAATTTTCTTGGATTGAGCGCTGTAACACCTGCCCTATTTTTACTATTTTATAAAGGTTAAAATAACAAAAAATAGATGCCTGTGACCTTTCCAATGATGCCTTTCACGCATTTACCCACTCGTTTTATGTGTATCATCAGCCTGAGTTTGCTCAGTGGATGCCAATTGGTCAAATTACAAGAAAATCAACTCAGTGCGTCACTAAATAATAAAACAGATAGCATATTAACCCATCAGAAGCTCAGTACATTTAGCCATCAAATCCTGTTAATGGTGAATGAAAGCGACCAATCTTGTTTAAATGCGCTTGAAAGCTGTATTCACAAAATGCGTAATAATGAAACTTTAGATATTGCTCAAGTCTATGCAGCAGCAAGTGAGCTGTACATGGCACGTGCTTTAAGCGCCGATCAAAATCCACAATGCAAAAAAAGCTTAAAACAACACAGCGGAAAACTCGCATCAAGTAAAATAAAAATGTGTATGGATCAACAGCTTGCAGACTTTGATTTCAGTCTGCGCTACAGCTATGTCTATCTATTTAAATCCGCTCAAGCCCCAGAGGAACGCTTATTTGATTTGCGTCAGGGACAAGTCCGCACCTTTTATAATGTGGCTTTATCACGTTTAATTACCTCATCATTTACCCGTTTTGACTATCAGCAAATGCCTGAAAGTTTAATACTGGGTTCATCGCTTTATCATTTTAACTATGAGCATTATCCTGAAATCAAAAATGCGGACATTGATAAATTACTGTCGAGCTATAATTTTAATTTTTCAGGCTTAAAAACCATTAACCGTCAGGAAGGAATTGGTTCTGAATTTGTCTTAGTCAAAAAAGCCACGGATCTGTCTGCTGCCCAGCCTTTTGTACTAGACCCTGAACAATATTATTCAAATAAACCCAACCCGAATATCCATACTGCACGGTATTTATCTGTCAGTGCGATCGCCGAGCCTGCCAAGACCAATAGCAGCATTAGTGAAATTTTGTCGCCGCAATCAGACTTTAATGTTGAATTATTTAATCCCTATCAATTTAAAAAGGCAAAAATTGAATCTCAGTCCTACACGCTAACGGCCAATTATTCTGTGCCTTATGGTCTTTGGTTAGCCGAAAATAAATTAGGACAATCTGGCTATTGGACACTCCTGAATAAGGAAGAACATTTGCGCATGCCACATGTGTTTATGTTAGAGCCGTATCAACCTAATAAAAAGATTATTGTCATGGTTCACGGATTAGCCAGCAGTCCTGAAACGTGGATTGGTTTGACCAATAACATCATGGGTGATCAAAAACTACGTGATCATTACCAAGTTTGGCAAGTGTTTTACTCAACCAATATGCCAATATTTGAGAGTCGTTTTCAAATCAATGCTTTACTCAAACAGGCATTTGCAACTGTTCAGCCCAATACGCCATCGGCTCAGGATGCTGTCATTATCGGGCATAGTATGGGCGGCATCATTAGTCGTTTATTGGTTAGTGATGCAGATATTTCCGCTCAAGCTATTCCACTCATGAACTATGAACAAAATACACAGTTACAACGTCATCCAATTATCCGCGATCGTTTTGTCTTTAAAGCATTGAAGCCAGTTAGTCGTGCAATTTTCATTGCCGCACCGCATCATGGTACAGACTATGCAGACCGCTGGTTTACCAATTTGGCGAAAAAAATCGTGGTATTGCCTTTAAGTTTTTTAAATGATGTCAATGTTGAAATCCCGAATGCAAAAAATTCAACGATGGGCCTGATTAAGTCTGGGCCAGCAGATTTAAGTCAAAAATCACGTTTTATGCTGTTGTCTGCCGACATCATGCCAAATAAAGATATTCCCTATCATTCTATTATGGGGAATCAGACGCAAAGTACTGAACCGAGCAAAATGTCGGATGGCATTGTTCCCTATACAAGTTCTCATTTAGATGGCGCGGTGTCTGAAAAGATTTTCTATGGTGGACATTCAATCCATGAATCTGCGGATGCCATTTTAGAGTTACGACGCATTTTGAGAGAGCATTTGGATAATTAATAGAAATTTTTAAAGCGTGGTTTTTATGAACTTGATCTTGTAGATCGTCTAAAGTGATTTTTCCAGCTTTCTCACTTTTGTTTCTTCTGCTAGTTATGTTAATTTAAATACCTTTAATAAATGTCCAATAATAGGACTTTTACAAAATCACTACATACCAGTTTTAATAACATTATATTTCGGTTTAAGCCTTGAAATTAGAAATACCTCTAAAGCATTAGCAATATAAGCATATTCTTGCTCAAAACCGATAGTCACAATTGCTCCTGCTTCTTTTAATCTGTCATCAATTGGACCATAAATATTGTTAGATTTATCAATCCAACGACAGTATTTCATAACTCTAGCACTTAATCCATTGCCGCGATATAGACCGCCACCACGTGATGTGCCAGCACCAATATATGTAATCTCATTACCATGTACGAAAGCATAAACCCCTTGTTTATCGTAATTAGGGATTTTTCGGAAGTCTGTGTGTACTGCTGACCAACTAGGAGGTAAACCTAATTTTTTTCCATTCCAATGATTTTGGAAAAAAACTTCTGTGCATACTATTAAGTTTTCTAATCCAGCTTTATGTGCAGTCATTTTTTTGCTGGAACTCCACCTAAATATTGAGGTAAAACTTCCGTAACACCTACCATATCCAATATAAAAACTGTTTCTATTAGAATCATTAAACTAGGTAAAAGAAAAGGGAAAAAAAACCAGAGCAATGCTTTAATTTTTAGGAATAGTCTCTTCAAACCCGTAATATTAAAATCATCTTTCTTTTCTAACATCACTTTTAAATAATCTAGTTGACTATGATTTTCAGAGTCTCTTAAAACATCTTTATATTTATCTTGTATTTCACTAAAATCATCACAATCCATAGGCAAATTTCTTAGTGATCTAATTAGATTTTTTACTCTGTCACCACAGTCATTTAATGCTATCGCTCTTGCATCGTATCTTGCAGTTGCATTTATAGTCGAATAAACAAGTACTGCTACAGCCAAGAAAACTTGCATTAAATTTAAAACCTTCGCGTGAAAATTCAAAGCTATATCAGTATTTTGAATTAATGGTATTAAGATTAATCCCAATGATAAATATGTAGCAGTGAATAATGAAAAGTTATTTAAATATTTTAAACGCTCTGAAGCTTTAAATCGACAATTAGCTGTTGTACGCATACTATCATGTAACATGTCGCGCTTTGTTATATTAGGATTAGGGGTTTCTAATGGATAAAGGCTAAAAATCCATTTCCATAAAGACACAATATGACTAACAATTTTTTTCCAACAAAGATGCCTTTGAGTACAATCTTCTTTCTGTTGCATACAGTTTTTAATTATCTAAATAATTTTTAGACACACTAACAATTTTATTATTTATTTTCAATCAGAAACCGCCCATGCAGACGATCTTATTTAACTCGCTAACAACAAGCCACAGGCGCTAACGTAAACAACACCTGCCCTGTTTTCACCGTTTGCCCACTTTCAATTGTAATTTCTAAAACCACCATAAATTAGGCGCAATAATCGCAATCTCAATTTTAATGGCTTCAATCACGGCTAAACCTGCCTAAGAAGGTTTTTATTTATAATCGAGTATTCATTAAATTTCATTAAAGACTCCATATTGGATGGTTTTCCCAATGATTTGGAAAACCCATTGCCATACGCCAATTTTCATCCCTTAAAATCGGTTTGAGTATAGTATTCATTTGACTACACCACTCTGCGTCAAAACCTGTTGGGCGTAACATCGTTTTTAATATGAGCAATACATAAAAAATGCGTTTATTGGTTGGTGTGATGGGTGACTGCCAATTTTCATCTTTATCCAACTTCGCTTTAATGGCTAACTCTCTATTCCAAAGTCGCCCATGATGGGCACATACATTTCGCACATAAGTTAATATATGTAGCCAATCGGCTAATTTCTCGTGATGAATATTAAAATGCTGTGAAATGGCTTTTTTATCTTCTTTATTTAATTTTTGGTTATTTTCCAGTCCATGATATAAAAATGATAAAGAACCTAAGCTTAAAACTTCGGTCAGCATCCATATTGGAATGTGTGGATAGCCCTTATAATTCTGTTCAAAATGCTGAATAAACGTATCTTTAGATCGTTCAACCTCTTTGTCACAATTTTTAATAAATACCTTATGGTTAAATTTTGGATGAAAATTTTCCTCACAATATATGCCAAATGCACCATATTGATGAGCCATAAAATAAGTGATTTTTGTACGTAAGAACGTTTCTATGACTTCAATTGCACTAAAAATATGTAATCTTAATTCTGTATCAAACTCATAAATTTGAACAATTTTTTCTAAATAAGTTCCTGACCTAAAATGATCGGTAATTTGACCATCGATATAAATTCGATATGGATGCCAATATGCACTCAATCGATAATAACCATATTTCGAAAGTACAGTTTCAGCCCAAGCATGATTATGAATAATCATTCCCTTGGCTTTCAGGTGATTTACCTGTTCCGTATAAGATAGTGGATTTTTATTATAGGTTTTCAGCATAATTCATTATATTTAAGCATAAAAAACCGCCAAGGTTGCGCGGACTTCCAAAGAAGAACTAAGCGTGGCGGCTGTATTAAATTTATCATATCGACAATTGTCGTTATAAGCAAGCACTAATCAAAAACCGCCCTTATGGACGGTCTTAAAATTGCCTCCTTTTTCAAAGGAGGGTTAGGGAGGATTTCTTATGCCACAGGTGACAACGTAAACAATACCTGCCCCGTTTTCACCGTCTGCCCTTTTTCAATGATAATTTCAGAAACCTTCATACGTTCAGGCGCAATAATTGGAATCTCAATCTTCATCGCTTCAATTACCGCAAGCGTTGCGCCTTCTTCCACAATATCGCCTGACTTGCATTCAATTTTCCAAATACTGCCCGGCATGTGTGATTCCACAGCACAGCCGCCATCAGGTATTTGAATATCACTGTCATCTACCGCAGCATCTAGGCTTTCAGATACATACTCTGCAAGCCCTGCTTCATGCCAACGACGACGTTCTTCATCAAAATTGGCTTGTTGGACAGATTTAAATGCTGAGATTGATTCTGCATTTTCAGTGAGGAACTCGTTGTATTCTTTTAGGTTCAGTACACCTTCTTCTACACGCAGTTTTAAGCGACCCGCTTTGAAGTCCTCACGCATCTGCATCAGTTCAGCTTCTGAAACTTCATAAAACTTAATTTGGTCAAAGAAGCGGAGTAACCACGGCATACCTTGCTCAAAGTCAGGGTTTTGACGGTAACGAGACCACATTTGCGTGGTACGACCCACAAACTGATAGCCACCCGGACCTTCCATACCGTACACGCACATATAGGCACCGCCAATACCGACAGCATTTTCAGGTGTCCATGTCCGTGCAGGGTTGTATTTAGTCGTCACTAAACGCTGGCGAGGATCAAGTGGTGTTGCCACAGGTGCACCTAAATACACATCGCCCAAACCCATGACCAAATAACTCGCGTCATAAACCACATCTTTGACCGCTTGTTTGTCTTTTAAACCATTAATACGACGGATAAACTCAATATTGTCAGGACACCATGGTGCATCTGGACGTACCGTTTGCATATAACGCTCTGTCGCTAGCTGGGTTTGTGAATCCTCCCAAGCGAGTGGCAGATATACGGTACGTGATGGGACTTGCATCTCGGTCACATCAGGCAATTCAGCTTCAGCAACTTGTAATAAACGCAGTAAATCAATTTGATCGAGCTTGATCGAATCAAAATGGATTTGTAGCGAACGAATCCCCGGTGTCAGGTCAATAATCCCTGTGATATTTTGCTTTTGAACCCATTGCATGAGTGCATGAATACGGAAGCGTAAGTTTAGATCAAGCACCAACTCACCATATTCCACCAACATGTAGTTATTGCCCGCAGGACGATACACCACATCAGGCGCACCATTTTCACCTTTTAAGCTATCAAGCACGGCATTTTTCAGGGTAGATAACTCAGGATAAAATGACTCATCAAATGCCACAACCTGAGTATCAGATGCTTCTAATTGCGCATGATATTTTTCATTTAAAAGTTTGGCTTGGTGGTAGCTCACGGGGATAAATTTCACCTTGTCGCCGGCTTTGAGTTGACCTAATTTCCACTGCTCAGAATTGATCACTACCGCAGGACAAACGAAACCACCGAGACTTGGACCATCTGGACCCAAAATAATCGGCATATCACCGGTGAAATCAATCGCACCAATGGCATAAGCATTGTCATGAATATTGGATGGATGCAGACCGGCTTCACCGCCATCCTCACGCGCCCATTCAGGTTTTGGACCAATGAGACGAATACCGGTACGGCTTGAGTTAAAGTGAATCTCAAAAGTATTGGCAAAGAAAGTATCAATGTCATTCTTGGTAAAGAAATCAGGCGCACCATGTGGGCCATACATCACCGCAATTTCCCATTCATGGCTAAATGACGGCACTTGTTCCGGCGCAAGGCTTTTCACTTCATCACTTGTAAATGCCGAGATTGGTAGCATATCACCAATCAATAAGTTACGACCTGCATGACCGCCAAACTGACCTAAGGTAAAAGTCGCTTGTGAGCCTAAATATTCAGGTACATTCAAACCACCTTTAATCCCGATATAGGTACGACAACCTGTGGCGATTTTTCCACATTTTAGAATCTGTCCTTTACGCACATTCAAGGTTTGCCACATTGGCACAGCCACACCATCAAGCGTTGATGGCATATCACCACCCGCCAATACAATTTGGCTATCACAGTGGAATTTTAAGCTTGGTCCTTGCAAAGTGCATTCAAGCCCTGCTGTATTAAATGCATTACCTAACAATTGATTCGCAACATTTAAGGACAATGGATCAATGGCACCTGATGGTGGCACACCCACATCCCAATAGCCCAAACGACCTGTGACATCTTGCACAGAACTTTGAATGCCTGATTGCAACACTTCAATTTTTTGGGTTTTCCACTCAAATGTATTTAAGAATCGTGTGGTTTGCGTACCGACTTTAAATACATCACAGTCGATAATATTTTGTAGATATTCAAGATTAGTTTCGATGCCTGCAACCGATGTTTTGTCAAGTGTTTCTGTCATTGCAGCAATTGCAGAGTCACGATCATCAGCAGTTACAATAATTTTCGCAATCATCGGGTCATAGAATGACGATACATTTGAACCCGTTTCCACCCACGTTTCATTACGCGCATTGGCATCAAATTCAACGTGCGTTAAAAGCCCTGCACTAGGTTGGAAGTTTTTGATTGGGTCTTCAGCGTATAAACGCACTTGTATCGAATGACCTTTCGATACTAATGCTTCAGTTGGCGCAGTCCAATCACCGCTTGCCAATGTCACCATCCACTCGACCAAATCCACACCAAAGACTTGCTCCGTCACACCATGTTCCACTTGTAGACGGGTATTCACTTCCAAGAAATAGAATGCTTGTGTGTCGGTATCCATCACGAATTCAACCGTACCGGCAGAACGGTAATTCACCGACTGCATCAGTTGTATCGCAACTGATTGAATATAGGCACGTTGCTCATCATTGATATGCGGTGCTGGGGTTTCCTCAATCACTTTTTGGTTACGACGCTGTACCGAACAATCACGCTCGCCCAGTGCAATCACTTGACCTTGGCCATCACCAAAAATTTGCACTTCAATGTGACGGGCATTTTGCACAAATTTTTCTAAGTACAAACCTGCATCTTTAAAGTTGGCATGTGCTAAATAGGATACGGTTGCATAGGCATCTTTCAGTTCAGCTTCGTTCCATACCAAGCGCATGCCGATCCCACCGCCACCGGCCGTACTTTTTAGCATCACAGGATAGCCAATACGATTAGCCTCAAGAAGTGCTTCAGCCTCATCCGCCAATAACTGACTACCTGGAAGTAACGGTACTTTGGCTTGAATCGCAAGTTGACGTGCCGTGTGTTTCAGACCAAAGGCACGCATTTGTGCTGAATTTGGCCCAATAAAAGCGATGCCTTGTGATTCACACAAGTCACAGAATTCAGCATTTTCAGACAAGAAACCATAACCCGGATGGATCGCTTGTGCACCGGTTTGTTTGGCCACTTCTAAAATTTTATCGACATTTAAATAGCTTTGGCTGGCAGGACTATCACCAATAAATACTGCTTCATCCGCCAAGGTCACATGCAAAGAATCACGGTCTGCTTCGGAATACACAGCAACAGATTGAATGCCTAATTTTTTGAGTGTACGGATCACTCGACACGCGATTGCACCACGGTTGGAAATGAGGACTTTATTGAACATGGTATTACTCCTCACCGTCACGGATGATCAATTGAATTTTTGTTGGGTTATAGGCATTACATGGGTTATTCAGTTGCGGACAATTGGAAATGAAGACAATGAGATCCATTTCAGCTTTAATTTCAACATATTTACCCGGTGCAGAAATACCGTCATCAAATTTCAAATGACCATCCGCAGTCACAGGTACATTCATAAAGAAGTTAATGTTTGGGCCAATATGGCGGACATTTAAGCCATGTTTTTTGGCAATAGGATGCTGAGATAACGCAATCATGAAATTGTTACGGCAACTGTGCATTGGATATTTGTCATTTGCATAACGAACGGTGTTGCTTTCACATGAACATGCACCACCTAAAGTGTCATGACGACCGCAGTTATCATCATGAATGGTGGCAATTTTATTGCCAAAGTTAGTGTATAGCGCTGTGCCTTTTTCTAAATAAATCTGTTGGTTAATGGCTAAGGTATCCGTTGCGCTATAGCGCTCTTCAGGGTTATGGCTTGAGATAAATAGCGTATCAACTGCTTGATTGCCTTCGAGGTCAACGATACGGAAATACTGCCCTTTTTTGACTTCGCACATCCATGCTTCACCGGCAGAACATACTTCGCTTAACACTGATTTTTCAGAATGTTGTGTTGGATTTACTAATGCAGTCATAATCATTCCCCTCAAGCCGTTAAAGCGTAATAGCGTTTATTATTTTGAAAAGCACGTTGATTTTGCGGGCAAGAATCACGGCAAACATCGGTGTCTGCCAAAGGCAACGCCTTAAATAAACTTAGTTGTACATCAGCAGGGTTATATTCTTCTGCTTGAGATAATCCATGTGGTGCACTGGATAAAAACACCAAACAATCCATTTCAAAGCGCAGTTCAATAATTTGATCGGTGTTATCGGAGTCGATATAAGACAAGTTACCTGTATCATCAGGCGCAACCTTAGAGAAGAGATTAAGTGTTGAACTTAAGTCGGTTGCAGATAAACCAAACTTGGTCATTTCAAGCAATAAGCTATCTTTGCCGTTGCGGTACATATCGTTACGGGCATCTTGGAAAGTTTTTGAACCAAATTGTTGTTCGATTTGTTGTGCGGTACTTGGTGCACAAAAAGCATCATTCCAAGCGTGATCATCTTTCACAATCGAAATCATGGCACGGCCTAAATCCGACGCCAAAATATGCCCTGTACTTAAATACGCCGTGTGTTGCCCTTTGAGACTATCTGGCATGTTGTAGCGTTCAAGCTTATCTTCACTGTTTACACAGTACAGCGACACATTGGCATTTTGCCCTAGCGATTTAAGCTGTAATATTGCCCCTCGCTGAATACGCGCTGACCAGTGGTGCCCACCCGGTAAAAGTTCAGTCCATAGTGCTTTATCATCATGATAATGTGTTGTGCTCATTGCAGCCTCTGCCTAATTCTTAACTGTTTACCTCCCGGGCTTTTATCCCTCCGTGTAGCTTGAGCTTGCAACTTAAGCCGTGAACTCTCGGTCGCAGACCTACATGAAACTTCATGTATCGGAACCCTAGATCACTTTATGATGTAAGTAGAAAAGCAAAGGCTATGCCAATTTAGTATTACGGTTTTAAAAAATAGTAATACCGATCTTTTAACTGTATAGCGCTGCATGTAAATTCTTGGGCTAACACCTTTTTGCTCTATTATTGAACCTATGTGCATTTGAACGATGCATCATCCTTGTGCATTAACTGAATATTTTTGGGCTGTTTCTAAAAATTTATCTTTCAAAAAAGTAAAAGCCCAATATGGGCATTGGGCTTTTGCTGATTATTCAGGACTTTTTATTGCATTAACTGACTGCTTTATAAAATGGTACCGAGCCATTCACAGTTGCACGATGCATAATGCGGTGCGCATCGCCATAGTCAAACAGCGCTTTGTGCTGCGTACAGCGGTTGTCCCAAATAGCGACATCACCTTCTTGCCATTTCCAGCGTATGTGAAATTCCTCCTTCACCGCATGTTCAAACAAGAATGTCAGCAGCTTATCGCTCTCGTGTGCACTCAGTTCGTTAATATGCGTTGTAAAACCCTCATTCACAAACAACACTTCAGCGCCTGTTTCTGGGTGCGTACGTATGACCGGATGCACCACTGACGGATTTTTACGAAAACTATTTACAAGGCGTTCGCGGTCTGCTGTTGTTGTGCCAAAGCGCTCTAATGGAAATGACTTACGAATATCATGTGTTGCTGTTAAACCGCGTAGTTGCTGTTTTAAATCTTCACTGAGCGCATTAAAAGCTGCTGTACCGCTGGCCCACAGCGTATCCCCGCCAAACTCAGGAATTTTAATCGCTTGCAACACACAACCAAGTGGCGGTGTCTGACTAAAGGTCACATCGGTATGCCAAAGATCATTGTCTCTTAAATCTTGTCTGTGGCTATCCAGTACAATCACTTCTGGAGCATCTTCCATCGCAGGGTAAATCGGATGAATATGCAAAGTACCAAAGGTTTTTGCCAACCTCACTTGCGACTGTGGCTAAGCGCCTGCTTTCTAAAAAAGATCACTTGATGCTGCAATAGTGCCTGTTTTATTTCCAGCAGCAACGGTGTATCAGCATGGTTTAAATCGATACCTTCAATAACAGCGCCAATATTTGGATTAATTTGCTTTGCTTGCAATGACATAATCAAATCTTCTTCAATCTCTAAATCTATTTACAGCTGTTGGCCATACCAAGGCGCCAACTGCTTTTGCAGCCAACGTAAAAATAACTCAAAACTTACTGCGACAATCGCGATCACAATAATTCCAAGAATCACAGTATCTGTAATTAAGAACTGAGCAGCTGACTGCACCATAAAACCAATACCGCGATCAGCAGCAACTAATTCTGCAGCCACCAGTGTTGACCAACCCACACCCAAGCCAATACGCACACCAGTTAATATGTGCGGCAAAGCTGTAGGTAAAATCACATATTGCAAAACCTGCAAGCGCGTTGCGCCTAAAGATAATGCTACACGTTCACGGTTTTTTTGATGGCTGATCACACCATGCGCACTGCTAATAATAATTGGCGCCAAAATTGAAAAGAAAATCAGCAGCACTTTGGTGGTTTCACCAATACCAAACCAAATCACCAATAACGGTAAATACGCAAGCGGTGGAATGGGACGAAGTAGCTCGACTAGTGGATCAAATACAGCACGTACCCATTTGTTGAGTCCCATCCATAAACCTAACGGTACACCAATCACAATGGCAGCAATGAGTGCGCTAAACACACGGCCAATACTTTCAGCCAAATGCTGCCAAAGCGTGGCTTTCATAAAACCTTGCTGGCTGACTTCAATAAACTTCTGCCATACCGCTGCTGGACTTGGTAAAAACAGCTCAGGAATAATTTTCAAAGTGGTTAAGACAAACCAAAGCACCAGCAAGCTCAGCACGCTGCCGATGCTTACAATAAGTGGTAATTTTTTTCTAAATATAGAAATAGAGGAACTTTTGTTTAATGCTGCTGTTTCTGCACGATTTTCGCTTAGATGAGCCTTATTTAATTTTTGAATTTGTGTATTCATATTAAGACTCCACCGCATGTAATTTTTGCGCTTTTAAGCGTTCAAACAACATTTCACGCAGCTGAATAAACTGCGGATCAGATTTAATCGCACGTATAGATTCACCGTTTCTATAGCGCTCAGCAAAATCCAGCTTGAGCGTTTCAACAATTGTCCCCGGGCGCGCTGTCATCAGTACCAATTTTTTGCTTAATAAAAGCGCCTCTTCAATATCATGGGTAATGAGGAAGAAACCTTTTTTCTCTTTAATCCATAAATTCAGCACAAACTCCTGCATGCTTTCGCGGGTAAATGCATCGAGTGATGCAAATGGTTCATCCAGCAAAATAAACGGGGCATGACTAATCAAGGCACGTGCAATACCAACGCGCTGTTTCATCCCGCTTGAAAGCTCCCAGATATTGGCATTTGCCACATGCGACAGCCCTACGGTATTTAAAATAGATGCAACTTGTGACTTTATCTCCGTACTTTTTAAGCCTTTTAATTTCAAGGAAAATGCCACGTTATCTGACACATTGAGCCAAGGCAGTAAGGCATGTTCTTGGAAGACCACAGCACGTCTTGCATCTGGGCCAGTTAGAACTTCATCATCGATTTTGACGTGGCCAGCGCTCACCGGTTGAAAACCCGCCAGAATATTTAAAAGCGTCGTTTTGCCGCAGCCAGACTCGCCAAGTACAACCGTTAAAGTCGATTCAGGCACGTCCAAATTGATATTTTTTAGTACAGCCACCTCATGTTCAGGATAGGTCAGGCTAATATTTTCCGCTTTTAAGATACTCATTTTCACATCCTTAAGGCTGAACAAATAAGGCTGTTACATTGTCTTTATAGTCGGCTTTGACTTTATCTACTTTGCCTTGGGCTTTTAAAAAGCTCGCTGTATCTAAAATATTCTTGGCAAAATCTGTGCTGAAACTTTGAGCTTGCTGCTGCTGGTTCAAATAAATATTGCCTGATAGCAGTAATGGAATATTTTTCGCATCAGAACCGGTTAATTGCGCAATGCTATTGATATAAGCAGTATTCGCTTCAAACTCTTTCGGATCTTGATTGTATTCATCTATTTTCTTTAAAGAAGTTTGAACGAAAGATTTTAAAAACTCTGGATTTTGCTCTGCAAAGTCTTTACGAACTACCCATACATCAAAGGTTGGTGCGCCCCATTCTGCAACTTGCTTAGAATCGGTCAGAACTTTACCTGTGGCACTCGCCTTGCTTAAAGCAGGTTCCCATACATAAGTCGCGTCAATATCGCCACGTTCCCACGCCGCTGAAATTTCAGGCGGGCGTAAATTAATAATTTTGACCTCAGCCTCAGATAAATTCCAATGCTTCAATGCAGAAAGTAGGCTGTAATGTGCTGTAGAAACAAAAGGCACAGCAATGGTTTTACCCTTTAAGTCTTCAGGTTTTTCAATGCCTGATTTATTGCTCACCACTAAGGCTTCTGAAGCACCCAGTTTTGCTGCGATAAAAAACACTTCAATAGGTAAATCACGGCTGGCGGCAGCAGCTAAAGGACTGGTACCAATATTGCCAATACTGACATCACCTGATGCCAAAGCATTTACAACGTCTGCGCCCGTATCAAATTTTTTCCATTCTATGGGCTGTTGGCTGTCTTTTTCATAGTCGCCATTGGCCTGCGCCACTTTGCTCGGATCAACACCCGTTTGATAGGCAATGACTACCGCTTTCTGATCTTTTTGCGCAATTGCAGCCGTTGAAGTGTCAGGAGTAGATTTTTTAGCTTGGAAATATACGAAAGCAGCGATCGCCACAATGACGATCGCCGTAATAATTAAAGGTTTTGATTTGCCGCTCATATTTTTTTCATAAAAAGTGATAACTAATTCACATACTAATCAGTCAGCTTTATGATGAAAAATAAGTTAATTGACAATATTTATCACAAAATTGCATTTATCGATTAGTGGAATGCTTATGCTTTTATTCACTAAACGTCTCGCAATCAATTTTTCTACACGAGATCTTTTAATGGTATTTTTTACTTCACTAAGATTTCATGGAACATATGACGCAGCCATTGATGGCTGGTTTTATGATGACACGACATATGCCAATATTGCTTCACGCCATAGGTTGGAAATGCAATCGGCGCATCAAATATTTTTAAGTTACCACGTGAAAGCAATACTTCACTCAAGTAGTACGGCACAGTTGCAATCGCATCAGTATCTTGCACAACCAAGCCCACACCTAAATAACTAGGTAACCGCATCAAAATATCACGTTTTAAATCAAGGTTAAGCAGCTCATTTTCAATATGGTAGTGCCCCATCCCTGCATCAATATCAATGTGCGACTCTGATAAATATTGCTCAGTTGTAATGGTGTCACCCGTTAATCGTGGATGATCCTTAGCTGCAATCACCACATAATATTGCTCAAACAGTTTTTGTTGATAAAAACCGCTTTCCAAATGTGGTAAAAACCCCAATGCTAAATCAATTTCACCATTCGCCATTTGATAACTGGTTTCAGTGGTAATCGGGCGTACATTCAGACGTATTTGTGGCGCGTGTTTTTTTAGATATTGGCTGATTTTAGGCAATAAAACCAAATGCGAAACATCGGTCATGGCCAAAGTAAATTGTTGATCTGAAATGGCTTGATCAAAATTAATCGTAAAATTATTAATGGCTTCGACTTTACTCAAGGCTTCGCTAACTAAAGGAAATAATTGACGCGATAACTCCGTAGGCACCATTTCATTGCCGATACGTAAAAATAAGGGGTCGTTATAATGCTGTCGTATTTTATTTAAAATATTACTGACTGTAGGCTGACTCATCTGCAAGTGTTCAGCAGCTTGTGACACATTTTTGTACTTATAAACATGAAAAAAAATGCTAAGAAGTTTACAGTCCAATTCAAACACGAAAGATTTAATCCCTAATTAAATATTGCAAGTTATGCTGTGCATCATCTGCTGAATTATACAAAAAGCCAATAACGAAATATTACTTTTATTGCAGATGAAACACCAGTTTAGCCTGCTCAGTTGCATTTGGCTTTTCAACACTCCAATCCGTCCGCATAATAGACACAGCTCGAATTTGGATATCAACATGCTTCAAGGAAAAAAACTGGTTTGTTTTGATTTAGATGGCACACTTATCGACTCTGTTGGCGTGTGGAATCAGGTCGACGCAGATTTGATTCAACATTTAACTGGACAAACCATCCAACTGGGTTTAATTCAACGTGAACGTGACATTCAGCTGCAATTATTTAAAAATACACCAGACCCTTACTTAATGTACTGTAACTATCTAAAAGATACTTATAAGATTGAACAACACACAGCAGATCAAATCAAACAGCAACGATATGCCATTTCACAGCATTTTTTAGAACATATCATCTTGCTTAAACCACATGCAGCGTTATTTGTTCAGCAGCTCATTCAGCAAGGCATTCAGGTGGCAATTACCACCACGACCAGCCTGCAAAATATTTATCGATATCAAAAAAATATTAACATTTATCCAAAGCTGCATTTTGAAAATAGCTTTGATCTGATCCTGACCCGTGAAAGTGTCAAAAATATTAAGCCGCATCCTGAAGTCTATTTACAGGCGATTCAATATTTTGCCGTTCAACCTGAAGAATGTTTAATTTTTGAAGATTCACTCATTGGTGTAGAAGCTGCAAATGCAGCACGCATTGAAGTGGTTGCCGTGTATGATGCATATTCAGAGCACGAAATTGAGCAAATCAAAAATAAAGCGGATTATTTTATCCATGATTTCTCTTCGGTTCTGAACTAAGTTAAAGTAAATAAGCGTTCGCTTAAAAGTTAAAAAGCAGCCCAACTTAGAGGCTGCTTTTGATATTTTTGCATCTATAGATAATTGATCTATTTTACTTTTTTATAAATGGATCCAGACCCAACTAAATTTCCAGTTTTTTCGTCAATCGCAAATTCAACAGCACCTGTCCCAGAGTTTACAGCCAGTAACCCAGATTCAGCAACAGACGCAGGTACAGGATTTTTCTTTTCAGATTTACCACTTTGTTTATCTTTTAAAGTATTGGTAATGAAATAGTTTTCACCATTTTTACTAATAATCAGCGCATTTTCAAGTTGCGGATCTACTGCGGTATTTTGCCATGTTCCTGCATAATCAGGCGCTGGACTTTGTTTACATGCAGTGAGGAGAACTGCGAACAACATCGCAGAAAATAATTGAATCTTTTTCAAAATACTGACCTTCTTTGTCAATGAATTTTGCATTATAGAAAGCCTTGAAGAGAACTTTAGACCGTTCGTGTTGTGCAAAAGTTGCAAACCAAGTCCTGCTGTTTTTCTTTTGTCATGTTTTGAAACATTTGTAGTCTTTCATAATAAATAAGCCCACTTGATTGTGGGCTTATTTAAATATTTTCAATCTTTAGATTTATACGATTTGACGCATTGAACCGGTTTCTTCAAAAGTGGCATGCCAAGACAAAGCCTCTTTTAAAATATGCGGCGTTTGACCACCAAGCTCACATGCGCGTTCAAAGTAGCTCAACAATGCTGCGCGATAATCTGGATGTGCACAGATTTCAATGACTTTACGTGCACGCTCACGTGGTGAAAGACCACGTAAATCTGCCAAGCCCTGCTCTGTAACCACGATGTCAACGTCGTGGTCAGTATGGTCGGTATGACTCACCATTGGCACCACAGATGAAATCGCACCACCTTTTGCAATCGACTTGGTTACGAAAATGGCAATGTGCGCATGACGAGTAAAGTCTCCTGAACCGCCAATACCGTTCATCATTTTCGTACCCGTCACATGGGTCGAATTTACGTTTCCGTAAATGTCAAACTCAAGCGCCGTATTAATCGCAATAATGCCTAAACGTCGAATGATTTCAGGGTTATTGGATAGCTCTTGTGGACGTAACACAATTTTGTCTTTGTACTGATCAAAATTGTTCATCACGTGCTGTGCACAAGGCTCAGATAACGTCATTGAACAGCCTGAGGCAAATTTCATTTTTCCAGAATCAATTAGCTGGAAAGTACAGTCTTGTAGTACTTCTGAATACATTTCCAAATCATGAAAATTCGAATGCTCAAAACCAGCAAATACAGCATTGGCAATCGAACCCACACCTGACTGTAGCGGGCCTAAATTTTCAGGCAAACGCCCTGCTGCTACTTCACCTTCAAAGAAATCAATCAGGTGCTGAGCAATCGCTAGGGTTTCAGCATCAGGTTCATCCATTTTAAACTGGGTATCTGGCAGATCATTCAACACAATAGCTGAAATCTTATCGGGGCTGACATTGATCCCAATCGTACCAATACGTTCACCGACCTGAGTCAGTGGAATTGGCCCACGGTTTGGTCGCGCTTTCGGCACATAAATATCATGTACACCTTCAAGCACTGGGTTAATTGTATTATCAATTTCAATAATCACATGATCTGCCATTTCAATGAAATTGGCTGAGTTACCACATGAACCTGTCGGAATAACTTGACCATCTTCTGTAATTGCAGTCGCTGCAATAACGGCCACATTAATGCGCGGTAAATTATGATGACGAATATTATCGGCCATTTCAGACAAGTGTTGGTCAATATACATGACCTCGCCAGCGTTAATGGCTTTACGTAAACCAGGATCTGCCTGATACGGATAACGACGTTCTATCGCATGCGCCGCATTGAGGCGACCATCGATACTATTTCCTAAACTAGCACCCGTTGCCAACGTGATACGAAGAGGATGTGAAACTGCATGATCTGCAAGTGCCAATGGAACCGTCTTTGCCTCACCTGCACCACCAAAACCACTTAAACCAACCACTGAACCATCTTGAATTAACTCAATCGCTTTTTCAGCAGACATTACTTTGTCGCGAAGGGAGAGTAAGCGAATGCGATCTAAACCATTCATAATTAAATCTCAAAAAATAAATATCTCAAAATAAACATCTTTTTTCGCCATCCCAGCGAACTGAGATAGCGTTTGTTATTGCTTATCTAAAAACTTACTTATCTAAAAGCTTACTTATATAAATTGAGGCAAATTAAATCAGTTCAACCGCAATTGCAGTTGCTTCACCGCCACCAATACACAGTGCTGCGACACCTTTTTTACCGCCAGTGCGTTTTAAGGCATGAATCAGCGTCACAATAATACGTGAACCTGATGAACCTAGTGGGTGACCAAGTGAGCAAGCACCACCATGAATGTTCACTTTTGCTTCATCTAAGTTAAATCCATCAATCGCCAGCATTGTAACCATAGCAAATGCTTCATTGACTTCCCACAGGTCAACCTCTTGTGCATCCCAACCGGCTTGTGCAAGTACTTTCTCAATAGCACCGACTGGAGCAATCGTGAACTCTGACGGATGCTGTGAATTTGTAGCATAAGCAACGACTTTTGCCAGTGGTGTTAAACCACGTGCTTGGGCCGTTTCTTCTGATGTAACCACCAAAGCAGATGCACCGTCAGAAATTGAGCTGGCATTGGCAGCTGTGATCGTGCCGTCTTTTTTGAATGCAGGACGCAGTGTAGGGATTTTTTCAGGCTTAGCACTTAAAGGCTGTTCATCTGTGTCAACAACGACATCACCTTTACGGCTTTTAACGGTAACCGGCACGATTTCATTTTTAAAGAAACCACCTTGAATCGCTGCAACGGCTTTATTGAGTGAGTTGATGGCAAAAGCATCTTGCTGTTCACGGGTATAGCCTTTTTTATCTGCCATATCTTGTGCAAGTATGCCCATCGACAAACCTGTCTCAGCATCTTCTAAGCCTTCTTGAAACATGTGGTCTGTGGTTTTACCATGACCCATACGATAGCCTGAACGCGCTTTTTCAAGTAAATATGGCGCATTTGACATCGACTCCATACCACCAGCAACCACAATATTAGCAGAACCGGCTTTAATCGCATCAGCTGCTTGCATCACTGCCTTCATGCCTGAACCACAAATTTTATTAATCGTGGTGGCACCCGTTGTATCTGGTAAGCCTGCTTGACGCATCGCTTGGCGTGCAGGACCTTGTTTAAGACCAGCCGGTAATACACAGCCAAAAATAACTTCGTCAATATCTGTAGGTTCTAAACCTGCACGTGCAACAACAGCCTGAATCGCTGCAGCACCTAAGTCTGGGGCTGTACAAGATGAAAGTGAACCCTGAAAACCACCCATCGCTGTACGTACGCCATCTACAATTACAATCATTTCTTATTTCATCCTGTTTTAAATCTTTTAACTCCAAGGAACCATGACTGGTTCCTCAGATTTTCCATCTTAATGTTTTTCACAGTAGTTTCGATGAAACCTTAAGATTGAGCGGTGAAGTATTCTTCAGATAGCTGCATGATAAGTTCAGAACCTGCTTTAATGCGTTGAGCACGGGCAGCAAGGTCAGGTAGAACTTTCTCAACATAGAAATCTGCGAGTACCAGTTTGTTTTGGAAGAAGCTCTCTGGTTTTGCAGCCGCAGCTTTGCTAATACGCGCAAACATATACACAAAGCTGAGTAAACCAACAGCGTGCAGGTAATCGACTGCCACCGAACTGCTAAAGTCTGGGGTGGTCTTAGATTGTTCAATAATGAATTGCGTTAATGCTTCAACTTCGTCAGAAACTTGCAATGCTGCAGATTTAACTTTTGAATCAGCCATGGTTGCAGCAAAGTCACGAATTTCAGCAATGTATTCGGCAATAAATGCACCATTACATTTCGTGGTTTTGCGTCCAATTAAATCAATCGCTTGTACGCCATTTGTGCCTTCGTAAATCTGTGAAATACGTAAGTCACGAATGCATTGCTCCATACCCCATTCACGGATATAGCCATGACCACCAAAGCACATTTGCGCTTCTAAAGTAGCTTGTAGGGCTGTATCTGTTAGGTAGGCTTTTGCAATAGGTGTCAATAAAGCCACGCGGTCATTGGCTTTTTTCACAGCAGCTTCGTCAGTTGAATATTTTGTAATATCCAGTTGCTGGCCAACATACACAGCAAATGCACGAGATGCTTCGTTGTTGGCGCGTACATTCAACAACATACGACGTACATCACCATGTACTAAAATAGAGTCTGCTGGTTTTTCAGGAGATTTCACACCTGTCGCAGAACGACCTTGTAGACGATCAGTCGCATACTGTGCAGCATTTTGGTAAGCAAATTCTGCAGCGCCAATCCCTTGGATACCCATCGATAAACGTTCATAGTTCATCATGACAAACATCGCCGCAAGACCTTCGTTTTCTTTACCAACGATATAACCTTTGGCACCATCAAAGTTCATAACACACGTTGCAGAACCTTTAATACCCATCTTGTGTTCAATTGAACCCGCTGAAACAGCATTACGTTCACCGACGGAGCCATCGGCATTGACATGGAATTTTGGAACGATAAACAATGAAATACCACGTGAACCCGCAGGTGCATTTGGCGTTTTTGCTAACACAAGATGGATGATGTTTTCACACAGATCATGTTCACCACTGGTGATGAAAATTTTCGTGCCTGTAATATTAAATGAACCATCTTCATTCGGCTCTGCTTTGGTTTTAATGATCCCCAAATCAGTCCCTGAATGTGGTTCAGTTAAACACATAGTGCCTGACCATTCACCCGTATAAAATTTTGGAAGATAGGTTTCTTTTTGCTCTTGCGAAGCACGGTCATTAATCGCCATACCTGCACCCACAGTCAGTAGTGGATACAACATAAATGATGGATTGGTACTCCAAATCATTTCGTCAGCAAGTACCGTCAACATTTTCGGCATGTTTTGGCCGCCCCATTCTTCAGAAGCGCCTAAACCAACCCAACCACCTTCAGCGAATTGTTTAAAAGCGTCTTTAAACCCTGTAGGCGTAGTAACAACACCATTACTAAACTGCGCACCACCTTCTTCATCTGCAGTACGGTTCAAGTCTAGAATAACGTTTTTAGAAAACTTAGCCATTTCTTCTAAAATGGCATTTGCAGTCGCCATATCAATATGAGCTAAGTTTTCATTTGACTGCCAGAACTCATCTGCATTGAATACATCATTTAAGATGAAGTCCATGTCCTTTAACGGCGCATTGTATATTGGCATTGTACTTTCCTTTTCTACAGGCTTTGTCAGCGTCTTTGACAAAGTACTTTTTTAAAGTTGCATGCTCCCGCACAAAATCATCAAATCAATTTTGTGTGGATTTTTTAAAGATCTGTTTTTTCAGATAGATATCTAAAATTGATATAGATAATGTGTTTTTACCGACAAGTGGAAAATAACCACCTGATATTTTGAGCAGCATTATTTTATTACAATTAAATAAATTTATTGAATTGAATAAATTTATAATTGGTAATTGATTAAAACCAAACATAATAGTACCTATAATCATGTTTAATTTAGGTTGTATTAATAACATAACAACCAAGACCGTTTTGTTAAATGCTGCTTTTGTTGTAAAAGCGAAAAGACAATAAATTAAAAAAAATAAAAATGGAATTTTATTTCAAAAAAATGACCTCAAGGGTTCAGTTTTATTGACATTAATTTTATGCTATGAATTCTATATGTTTTACGCACTCTACTAATGTGTTTATTTTTAAACCAATTTATGTAATATTTGAGACCATAGTGGAATGTAAGATTCACAAGATTTAGCTTAAGCTAGGCTTGTTCACCCTCAAGATGTTTATGGAACAGTTATCATGAGTTCAGTACGCCAACAAAATTTTATCCTTCGCAAGGAAAAAATTTTAGCCATGGCAGAAACCCTGCTATTAGATAATAATCAAGACATCACCTTAAGTGAGTTAGCTTGTGAACTAGATATTGCCAAAGGCACGATTTATAAACATTTTAAAAGTAAAAACCAATTATATTTAGAACTGATTATCTTAAATGAAAAACGCTTATTAGAAATTTCAAAAAAATATAATCATGATATTAAAACTTATGTTTCACAATATATGCTTTATAATATGTTGAATTCTAATAGAACTATATTATTACATGTCATTGAAGAACGCTTAACCAATAATGAACGTAAATTAAAAGAGTTATTTGAAGAGCTCTATCGTGTTCGTGAAGAACGTATTATTGAAATTAAGGATATGACCAGTGATTATCTAAAATCACTTGAAAGCGCAATGTCGATACGTGATTATTTATCTTATATTTGGACGGTCACTTATGGTGCATCCCTACTCCTCAATTCAACGCATTATCAAAAATCAATCGGTTCACGTGAACGCTTAATCAAGCTATATATTAATCAGGCGCTGATGACGCCAGATAAAATTTCAGCCGTATAAAATTGATTTATAAATAAAAAAATGCCGAACAATTGTTCGGCTTTTTTTTCATTAAACAATATCTAGGTTATGCAATCACAGGTGGGAAGCCATCTTCGGTTAAAGCGCTAATCAATTGCTCTGCGCTAGCACTAGATTCAACATCAACTAATTTTGTAGCTACATCAATAGTGACCGTTGCATTTTCGTCTAAGTCTTTAATCGTTGCTGTTACGCTACGGGCACAACCACCGCATGTCATATTATCAATACGAAATTTCATGATATTCATCCTTCTTTTCTAATAACAACACTATAAACCTTGCCACGATTGTAAGGTCAAGCGGATTTAAATCTTTGCTGTATGGCAGCACTCAGCCATGCCCGTTTCGATTTGATTTAAAATCGTACAATCGGCTTGATCATTACCGGCACAGCCATCGACAGACTGTTGCAAGATCTCAACCATGGCCTGTAAGTCTGCGATTTTTTGATTTAAGGTCTGGATATGTTTTAACGCCAATGCTTTAACTTCTACACTTTGCCGACTTTGATTTTTCCAAAGCCCAAGTAAATCTTTCATTTGTTCAGAAGAAAAACCTAAATCACGCGCATGTCTTAAGAAACTCAAGGTTTTAATATCGGCTTCCGAGTAAACTCGATAGCCGGCATCGGTGCGCTGCGCATTATTTAACAGCCCAATCGATTCATAATAGCGGATCATTTTTGCAGAAATGCCCGATGCTTTCGCTGCTTGTCCAATATTCATCTCAAGACTCCTGAAAAACTGGCCCTTTAAATGCTTTTAAACGTAAGGCATTTGACACAACAAACACCGATGAAAGTGCCATTGCACCTGCGGCGAACATAGGTGAAAGCAATATGCCAAAGAATGGATATAACACACCTGCAGCGACAGGAATCAATGCTGCATTGTAAATAAATGCCCAAAATAGGTTTTGGCGAATATTATTTATCGTCGCAGTACTCAGTGCGATCGCTGTCGGTACCATTTGTAAATTACCCGACATAAGCACAACGTCCGCGGCCTCTATCGCCACATCTGTCCCTGTACCAATAGCCATGCCGACATCTGCTTGCGCAAGTGCAGGTGCATCATTAATACCATCGCCGACAAAACATACGACACCATGTTCTTTTTGCAATTGTTGTACAGATTGCACTTTTTGGTCTGGCATTACTTCAGCGATCACATGATCAATCTTCAACTGTCGTGCTATGGCAGTGGCAGTATGTCGGTTATCGCCTGTAATCATGGCCACTTTCAGCCCTAAATCATGCAAAGCTTGAATGGCTGCGAAGGTTGTAGCTTTGATCGGGTCGGCTACAGCAACAATGGCAGCAAGCTGTTGATCGATCGATACATAGAGCGGGGTTTTCCCTTCATTGCCCATGCGTTCCGCCAGTGATGAAAAGATTTGTGTATCTAAACCAAGTTTATGCATCAAATGATCTGCACCGATAAAAATGCTTTGTCCTTCAACAACGGCCTGAATCCCAGCACCAGTCACGGAATCAAAATGCTCAACCTCTAAAAGTTGCACTTGCATCTCTTTTGCAGCTTGAACAATGGCATATGCAATCGGATGCTCAGATTTCTGCTCTACAGAGACCAATAACTGAAATACGCGATCTTTATCAAAATCTTCAGTGACTTCAAAATCAGTTAATTTCGGTTTACCTTCCGTCAATGTCCCTGTTTTATCGACTGCAACCACTTGCGTATTTTTGAGTTGTTGTAAGGCTTCACCTTTACGGAACAAAACTCCAAGTTCTGCACCTCGCCCTGTACCGACCATAATAGATGTTGGCGTTGCCAAACCCATTGCACATGGACATGCGATGATCAGTACTGCTACAGCATTGACTAAGGCATAGGTTAAACTCGGTTCAGGTCCTACAACATACCAAACTAAAAAGGTGATCAAGGCCAACGCCATCACCACCGGTACAAACCATAACGTGACTTTATCCACCAAAGCTTGAATCGGTAATTTTGAACCCTGAGCTTGTTCGACCATATGGATAATTTGTGCCAAAACAGAATCTTGACCTACCGCAGTGGCTTGTATTTTCAAGGCCCCATTTTGGTTAATGGTTCCGCCGACAACTTGATCACCGGCTTTTTTCTCGACAGGAATTGGCTCGCCACTGATCATGGATTCATCAATATAACTGTTCCCAGACACTACAGCACCATCGACTGGGCAACGTTCACCAGGCCGTATTTCAATCAGCATGCCTGTTTCAACATCACTAATCGGTAAATCTATAAAGGTACCAGATTGCTCAACACGTGCTGTTTTGGGTTGCATGCCGACTAAGTATTGAATAGCTTGCGATGTTTTACCTTTGGCTTTCGCCTCCATAAAACGCCCCAACAGAATCAACGCGACAATTACTGCAGCTGCTTCAAAGTACACATGAACGGTACCTTGCGGTAATAATTGTGGGGCAAATGTTGCAACACAAGAAAAACTATAAGCAGATAAAGTCCCGACTGCGACCAAGGAATTCATATCCGGGGCAAGTCGAGCAAGTGCAGGTATGCCGTGCTGGTAAAAGCGTCTTCCGGGTAGAATTAAGACCAAAGTGGTTAATATAAACTGAATATACCAACTATTTTGTGTCCCTAAATTATGCGCAATAAAATGATGAAACGCTGGAATCATGTGTGATCCCATCTCCAAGATAAAAACAGGAACAGCAAGTACCAGTGCGATGATTAAATCACGCTTGAGTAACCGAGCTTCATCGGCTTTTTTTTCTGCCATTGTCGGTTGTTGCTGCGTAGCAACGGTCGCACTATATCCCGCTTTTTTAACTGCCGCGATCAATTCTTGTGTTTTTGAAGCGGGAGCCTGAACAAAGGCTTTTTCACTGGCTAAATTTACCGTTGCTTTATTGACACCGTCTACAGCGTTTAAGGCTTTTTCAACCCGTGCCACACATGAAGCACAGGTCATTCCATCAATATTTAATTCAATATTGGGCTGTGCAATATGAAAACCTGCTTTTTCTACAGACTTCGCCAATACAGAATTTTCAACAGATGCCAATGCCGTAATCGTGGCTTTTTCAGTTGCCAAATTCACTTTTGCATCGATGACTTCTGGAACTATCTTTAAGGCTTTTTCAACACGTGCAACACACGATGCGCAAGTCATCCCTTCAATTTCAAGTTCAAGCTGCTTTTGTGCAACGCCAAAACCGGCCTTTTCAACGGCCTGAATTACAGCAGAATAATCCACATTTTTATCACTCTGAACATGTGCTGTTTCAGTGGCTAAATTCACTTGAGCATCAGTGATGCCATCGACTTTTTTTAAGGCTTTTTCCACCCGTGCCACACAAGAAGCACAGGTCATCCCTTCAATAGCAAGTGTGCCATCAAAAAGTTTGTGTTCTGTCGAATCTGTCATGGCAACATCCCAATCATATGTGCTTGTTTTAGGCTATAGCTTAAACTTTACCACAATGGGAAGGTCAAGTTTTTCTGACTCACAGCAAGGCTTTTCTTTAAGGTATAAAGAATTGCGAAGATTTAAAAACATAATCAATAATATTGAATAATGATTATTCAATTAGTTTATTTTTCTGATATTAAAACTACACCTTTCCTCATTATTCAGTAAGATAGAGATTCGTGACCACCAAACGAATTACTCTCTTTCGCATGTACAAACTGTCGAACATTTGCTTTAACTGCGCATATTTGTGTGCTTTTTTATTTTTAATTTTAAGTTGGAGTCTAGATCATATTGATGTTTGGCTCACTCAAGTGGTTATCCCTGCTGTCACGATATGCATACTCTTAGGCTTCCTGTTTAAATACATCGCTCGAAAGTTAGGACATTAACTACCTAAAAGAAAAATTAAACAACAAAATGCCAAAAACGATGATCAAGACGCGGCTTAAGACACTTATAAATAGCAAAATCATCAATAAAAAAGCCCATTCAAATGAACGGGCTTTTTTTCATGTCAGAATTATTAGTCAGCACTAATATCTTCAAATAAAACTGAAGAAAGGTAACGTTCACCACCATCCGGTAAAATGACCACAATGGTTTTGCCTGCATTCTCAGGACGTGCAGCAAGTTTTGCCGCAGCTGCCATTGCCGCGCCACTAGAGATACCCACTAAAATACCGTCATGAGTAGCCGTTTTACGCGCCCACTCAATTGCTTCAGCACTTTCAATTCCGATCACTTCATCAACAAGGTCTAGATCTAAGTTACCCGGAATAAAGTTAGCTCCAATCCCCTGAATTTTATGCGGCCCAGGAGTCAGTGTTTCGCCTTTTTTCGCTTGGGCAATAATCGGAGATTCAGCAGGTTCTACCGCAACAGAATAAAGCGGCTGATTTTTCACTTTTTCAAAATAACTTGAAATGCCCGAAATCGTACCGCCTGTACCTACGCCTGAAACTAAAATATCCACTTTACCACCGGTCGCTTCCCAAATTTCTGGGCCAGTGGTCAATTCATGAATTTTAGGGTTTGCAGGGTTTTCAAATTGTTGTGGTAAATAATACGTTTCAGGATGTTCGGCAACGAGGCGCTGTGCTTCTTCGACTGCACCTTTCATGCCTTTAGCAGGTTCAGTCAATACGAGATTTGCACCAAAAGACTTCAACACCTTACGGCGTTCGATACTCATACTTGCTGGCATGGTTAATGTAATTGCATAACCTTTCGCTGCTGCAACAAATGCCAAGGCAATCCCTGTATTACCACTTGTAGGTTCTACAATATGCATACCCGGTTTTAATAAACCTTTTTCTTCTGCATCTGCAATGAGAGCTGCACCCACACGACATTTCACAGAAAATGCTGGGTTACGGCTTTCAACTTTCGCCAAGACCGTTGCTTCTGACTGAATCGCACGATTAATACGAACTAAAGGTGTATTACCAATCGCTTCAGCGTTATTACTATATACTGCGATACCTAAATTACTCGTTGCTGGAAAAGCTGAATCTGTTGTCATGACTATTTATCCCTTGTGTATTTATTGAATACGATCTTTAGATGATACAATTATTTTCAAAGTGTGCATGATTTTTTAAGCTAATGTCTTATATTTATGTGCATTTTGTGAAAGCTTGCACTAAAATCAAGCAATAAATTTAACTGATTAACTAAATTTAAACTTATAAAAATTAATGATATTTGATTTCATAAAAAACCATAGAAATTGTCTTATTTATTCAATGTATTAAGCCGTGATATCCGTATACTTGAGCTGTTGTTAATCGTATGGACATATCCAATGAATATCGATCTGGAAATCACTACTATGCGTGATTCTGCCGAATTAGTCGTGGGCGTTTTAAAGTCGCTGGCAAATACGGATCGTCTACTAATTTTATGTCATCTAGCACAGCAAGAATTGAATGTGTCTCAGATTGAAGAAATCACTGATATTAAACAGCCAACCCTCTCACAACAACTGATGATGTTACGTAAAAGTGATGTTGTGACTACGCGTCGTGATGGTAAGCAAATTTATTATTCAATTAAAGATGCAAATTTAGTTCAAGTTCTCAATACTCTTTACCAATTGTATTGCAACCAATCTTATAAATAACACTCAGTTATTTTAAAATTTCAAGCCAGACATGCTGTTCTTGCACCACTATAGATGAATTATCGCAATGGACAGCAATTCAATATCTAAATTTACCCTCCAGACTTCTTCAAAATTTCAATATCTATATTTATATCGAATATCCAAAGCTTTAAATCAGCTCATACTTTTCATTAATTCATTTAGAATGATGGTTTCTTACATATCCCGTAAATAAACAGCGAAATTGCACGGTCAATTTATTGCACAAGACTTCTTAGCATTTTTTATGCATAATATATATGAAATTGTGATTTAGATAAGTTTATGTCAGATTTAAAACCTCATATCTTACAGAAATTTCCTGCTTGGCAGTGGTTACAGCACTACAGCACTGTGAAATTTAAATCTGATGTACTTGCTTCGCTGATCGTGATTGCCATGTTGGTTCCTCAAGGTATGGCCTATTCCATGCTGGCAGGTTTACCTCCAATCATGGGTTTATATGCCAGTATTTTACCGATGATTGTGTACGCCCTCATTGGTGGAAGCTCAACCTTATCGATAGGCCCTGTGGCAATCATTTCGATGATGACCTTCGCCACGCTCAATCCGCTGTTTGAAGTCGGTTCGCCTGTTTATATTGAAGCCGCTACACTTTTGGCTTTGATGGTCGGGCTGATTTCTCTGCTGCTAGGTGTGCTACGTTTTGGTTTTTTAATTCAGCTGATCAGTCATCCTGTCATTAAAAGCTTCATTATTGCCTCGGCTCTGCTCATTGCGCTCGGTCAGTTTAAGTTTCTTGTCGATGTCCCGCTAAAAGCCAACAACATCCCTGAGTTTGTTTTAAGTTTGTGGGAATACCTGAGTTTGACTCACTTCGCTTCACTCATTTTTGGTGTGCTTGCCATACTGTTTTTAATCTATGTGCCGAAAATATTGGCCACTCAATCAATTCAATCTAGATTCGGCTCTACGGCCTTTCTAAGTAAAGCACTGCCACTGATATTAGTGGTGATCTCGATTGCATCGGTGATGTTATTTGACCTGCAAAATGTCGGGATTAAAACCGTCGGTGAAATTCCTTCAGGATTTCCACCCTTAAGCTTTCCACATTGGAACTGGGAACTGGTACAAACCTTACTGCCCGGTGCAACAATGATTGCCATGATCAGTTTTGTTGAGTCACTGTCTATCGCCCAAGCCACTGCCTTACAACAACGCAGCCAACTCAATAGTAACCAAGAGTTGATCGCTTTAGGTTTAGCCAATCTAAGCGCAGGGGTTAGCTCTGCCTTTCCAGTGACGGGTAGCTTATCGCGTACAGTGGTTAATGCAGATGCAGGTGCGAAAACACCGATGGCTGGCGTGTTGTCGTCATTGCTGATTATCGTTGTCAGTCTCTACTTCACTAGTTTTTTCCAAGACTTACCTTTAGTCATTTTGGCGGCCACAATTATTGTTTCCATTTGGAAATTAGTCGACTTTAAACCTTTTGTGGATACATGGCGTTATTCAAAAGCTGACGGGATTGCGATGTGGGTGACCTTTTTCGGTGTGGTGTGTATCGATATTTCTACAGGTCTCATTATTGGCATCATTTCTACCTTTATTCTGTTGTTATGGCGCATCAGTCGTCCACATATTGCGGTGATCGGTTTAGTCGAGGGCACACAGCACTTCCGCAATGTACAGCGCCATCATGTCTATACCGCACCACATATTCTCTCGCTCCGTATAGATGAAAATATCTCGTTTTTAAATGCCAATACGCTTAAAGGTTTCCTGATCAATGAAGTCAGTGAAAATATTGACCTAGAACATGTTGTTATCAACTGCTCAAGCGTCAGTTCAATTGACCTCAGTGCCTTAGAAATGTTGGAAGATTTAAATGCTGAATTATCAAAATTAGATATTCGACTGCATTTTTCCGAGGTCAAAGGCCCTGTCATGGACAAATTGCAGCACTCAAAACTACTCACGCATTTGAGTGGTCAAATTTTTCTCACCCACTATCAAGCCGTTACAGAGCTTGCGACAGCCAGTTCTGAGTACCAAATTTAAAGGCCTATTAGCTCACTGTTTAATCAATGCGAATTTGATAAACAGTGAGTTTTGAAGGGTTTACATTTTAATACACAAAAATAGACTATAAAAAACAAAGGTTTATTTTTAAATTAAATTATTTTTTAAGCATTCGACATTTTCGTATAAAATACAGGGCTAATTTTCATCATTTTGTCATTGTAATTCTGACAAGGCTCTCCTATGTTTTCAGCATTTACACGCTTGAGTTTAGTAACCCGAATTATTATCGCCATTATTTTAGGTGTATTGGTTGCTGTTGTTGCTCCAGGCGTTGCACCCTATTTAAGTTTGCTTGGTGATTTATTCATTAAGGCATTGAAATCCGTAGCACCGATACTGGTCTTTGTACTTGTGCTGTCATCCATTGCAAATTTCAAAGTGGGTAGCAGTAATGCATACATTAAACCAATTATATTGATGTACGCTATTGGTATGTTCCTTGCTGCTTTAAGTTCAGTAGTAGCAAGCCTTTTATTCCCTAGTACATTAATTCTTGATGTTGCTGCAGAAAACCTTGTGCCGCCAGGCAGTCTTGCTGAAATATTGAAAAACTTATTATTAAGTTTTGTCGCAAACCCTGTTACAGCAATTTCTGAAGCAAATTTCATTGGTATTTTGGCTTGGGCTGTTGCCTTAGGTATTGCATTTCGTCATGCATCAGAGAACACCAAAGTCTTTTTATCTGACGCTGCTGATGCAGTGAATAAAGTGATCCGTTTAGTGATTAACTTTGCACCTATTGGTATCTTCGGTTTGGTTGCTGTTACATTTGCCGACTCAGGTCTAAAAACGCTTGTTAGTTATGCGCACTTACTTGCGGTATTACTCGGTACCATGTTCTTTGTAGCTTTGGTCATTAACCCACTAATGGTGGCATTTATGACTCGCTCAAACCCGTTCCCATTGGTTTTCCAATGTCTACGTGAAAGTGGTATCACTGCATTCTTTACACGTAGTTCCGCTGCAAACATTCCAGTTAACTTAGACCTTGCAAAGCGTCTTGGTGTACCAGAGTCAACTGCAAGCGTAGCGATTCCTTTAGGTGCAACTGTCAATATGGCAGGTGCATCGGTCACAATTACAGTCCTCACACTAGCAGCAGTTCATACTTTGGGCATTTCTGTTGATTTCAGCACAATGTTGATTTTATCAGTCGTTGCTACCGTTTCTGCATGTGGTGCTTCAGGTGTTGCTGGTGGTTCATTATTACTTATTCCAGTGGCTTGTGGCCTGTTTGGTATTTCAAGCGATATCGCGATGCAAGTTGTAGCCATTGGTATGGTTATTAGCGTACTTCAAGATTCAACTGAAACCGCTTTAAACTCTTCGACTGACGTATTATTTACAGCTGCAGTAGACCGTGGTTTAAGATAATATCCTGATATTGGATACTTTTTAAGGCGAGGCCATGCCTTTACAGACTTTACCGCTTTGGATACAACTGGGTGCTTTTTTCCTCGCAGTGAATGCAGGAATGATTAATGTACTTGGACTGGTGACCATCTTGCACCAGTCGGTATCTCACATGACGGGTAATGTCAGTATGTTAGCCATGGCCTTCATTGCATGGCAGCCAAATACGATTATTTATTTAATTTTAGTCTTACTCTGTTATGTGATTGGCTCATTTTATAGTGGGCTTATTCTTGGAAATAGTCACTTTAGCTTAACCAGACGTTATGGCGTCCCATTAAGCTTGGTGGCTTTTTTTATTGTCCTATGTTGGCTACTATTGCCTTATTTTCCACGTTACGCTTTGCTTTGGGCATGTGTGGCGATGGGTGTACAAAATGCAATGGTTAGCCACTATAAAGGTACCATTATTCGTACCACACACCTTTCTGGTGTTTTGACGGACTTAGGTTTGGCTTTGGGTTATAAAGCCCGTGGACTTCCGGTTGAGTCTAAACGTGTGGTCTTACATTTATTAATTTTGGCGGGATTTATCGTTGGTGGCATACTTGCCAGTTGGCTTTATCCTTATTTAAAATTAAACGCATTCCTGATTCCTGCCGCACTCAGTTTAGTCATGAGCGCAGTATATTGGATCATCTATTTTCATTATCGACATATACACGATTAGTTGGAACGTATTATGGTTAAAAATGCATTACAGGCGCAACTGCTTAAAGCAGGTCTGGTCGATAATAAAAAGGCAAAAAAATTGTCTAAACAAGCCGTACATGAAAAACGTACTGGTGAAAGTAAAGATGCTGAAATCAAGGCGAAAATTGAGCAAGATCAGCAGCAGAAAATGGCCAAAGATCATGCTTTAGAGCAAGATCGTAAAGCAGTTTTGCAAGAAAAAGAATTAAAAGCTGCCATCATGCAAATGATTAATCAGCATAAAATTCGTGATACCGATGGCGAATCGACCTATCAATTTATCGATGATGCCAAAATCAAAAAGCTTTATATCAATCAGCAAATTTATAATGCCCTTGTTGCTGGCAGTCTTGTTATTGCACGGGAAAATAGCAACTATGCTTTTTTACCAAAAGAATTAGCCGACCGTATTAATGCGAAAATGGAAGGCTTTATTATTGTGAATAATTCTGAAGTGAATGAGCAAACCACGGATGAAGAAGATCCATATGCAGCTTATGTAATTCCTGATGATTTAATGTGGTAAGCATTTCATATCGCTAATGAAGCTCCTAATTAGGGGGCTTTTTTTAGCTCAACATTTATTTATTTTAGTTCATCAATTAGGTTATACCTTCAAAAAATCATTTTTAGCACAAAATAAGTAACATTATGGACTATACATGTCGTAACTCCGTAAAGTTTACGAGTATAAAATTGCTTATATAATCATCATAATTACAATAGTTTGATCATTAAGCCTTTCATTTACTTCAATAAGAGTAGGATAATTTTGGAAAAATTTCAGTTCATTAAAAATATTCAAGATTGGTCAGATCAATACCCTTGGTTAGAAATGCTGACATCGCTCAGTCTCATTATTATTTTTGCCATCATTGCAAATTTTATCGCCAAGCAAATCGTGGTGCGTGGAATTCGTAAGCTCGTTTCTAAAATGGCCTTTAGCCATAGTCAAATTTTGTCAGAACATAGTGTGATTAAACGCTTTGCTAACATTGTTCCAGCAATTGTGATCTTAAATGGCATAACCACAGTCCCACATTTATCTGTGAAATTTATTTCAATCGTTCAGATGGCTTGTCAGGCTTTTATCTTCTTGACCATTGCTTTGGCAATTTCTGAATTACTGAATATTTTTAATCTGATTTACCAACGTAATCCAAAATCTAGAAACAAACCGATTAAAGGCTATTTGCAGTTGGTCAAATTGATTATTTTTTTGGTCTGTGGCCTGATGATTTTAGGTACTTTCTTGAAAAAAGATGTATTTACATTACTCGCAGGCTTTGGTGCTATGGCGGCCGTGCTCATGTTGGTTTTTCAGAACACCATTTTGTCACTGGTGGCTTCGGTACAAATTTCTTCTTATGACATGGTGCGAATTGGTGACTGGATTGAGATGCCTTCGCTCAATGCGGATGGCGATGTCATTGATATGTCATTACATACCATTACCGTGCAGAACTTTGATAAGACCTTTACCACGATTCCAACCAATAAACTGGTGACTGACACCTTTAAAAACTGGCGTGGTATGGCACAGTCAGGTGTGCGCCGCATCAAACGCTCGCTTTATATTGATCAAAGCTCTATTCATTTCATGACACAGGATGAGCAAAACAAACTCAAAGAATTTTTATTGCTAGATCAATATCTTGATCATAAGCATGAAGAGCTTGCTCAGTTTAATCAGCAACTTTCAAATCAATCGAAATATAATCAGCGCCGTTTAACCAATCTTGGGACCTTTCGTGCCTATATAGAATTCTACTTACAACAGCATTCAGGCATTGCCCAACACCAAACGATTTTGGTGCGTCAGTTACAACCCACGAGTGAAGGCATACCTTTAGAGATTTATGCTTTTAGTAAAACAATTGCATGGAAAGATTATGAAGCGATTCAATCTGATATCTTTGACCATCTGATTGCAATCACACCTGAGTTTGGTCTTAAAATCTATCAAGCCCCTTCTAGTGCCGATTTTAAAGACCTCGTTCAACCAAATGCCGATAAAAGTTAAGAGCTAAACTTTCCTCTCCCCATGTATATTCAAAGAAGAAATTCTGCAAATTAAAAAAGTCACAATGGCTTTTGAATATACATGGGGCTATCGGTTACCCCCCTCTACTTCCGCAATTACTTTAGATCATGCGATACAAGGAATAAAAGCGAATCAGATAAATGCGCTAATCGCTCAATTCCTTAAAAATATAATTCATCCGAAACAACTAAATATAATTAAAAAATCAGAACAAATACTATACAAATGTAGACATTTTTAGATACTATTTGTTAACAGTTGCATAAAAACGCTTCTAAAATAGGAACTTGATCATGGAAGGCCCCAATCAACCTTCTCGGAAATCAGTTAAAAACGAATCACAATTACTCATAGAATCGATGAATCGCACTTCTGCCAAACATACGCTCATACAAGCAGAAGCATGTGACCTAGAGAATCGTGTCCGTATTGAGCGTGCTTTATCCGACCCGATTGCACGTATTCCGGCACAGTTTAAAAATGCTTATTACAAATTTTTGTACTATAACCAGAAAGACTATTTAAAGCAGGTCAACTATTTCGCTCAATTGGCTTTTTTAATCTATTTTTGGGCAGATCGCTATGTCCTGCCAGACGTAGAAATGCTTTCAGGTGTAATTCGTATCATTGCCATTATTGCTGCATTTAGTCTGAATTATATTCTGTTTAAATATATCAAACAGATTAAATTGCTCGATTTAATATTACCACTAGCGACTTGCCTTTCTGCAATCCTCTGGTTTGAGATATTACTTCAGTCGAAAAATGAACTGGTGCATAGCTATCAATATGCCGCCATTATTTTGATCGTATTGGGTAATTTAAGTATTCATGTGCATTTTCGCCCTTCGATTATGACCTCAGCCATGATCACGGCAGCGATCCTTTTTGGCGCATGGCGCATTAATGATTTTGGTGATTTTACAATATTTTTATTGGTGTACGTTCCTGTGCTGCTGTTCAGTATGTATATCTGCTGGAACTCTACGCTCAACTCTCGTAAAACGTTTCTAAGAGCGCTGCTAGATGACTGGAACTTTCATACCCTGCGCAAAATTGCCCATACGGATGAATTGACCCAGTTAAGCAATCGTCGCCAATTTGTACATGCCGCCAATAAAAAAATCCAAGAAACCCCGATGACGGTCTGTACCAGTCTTTTGATTTTTGATGTCGATCATTTTAAAGCGATTAATGATCAATACGGACATGATGTCGGCGATCAAGTGTTATGCCAAATTGCTGAAATTGCACGGAAAGAAATGCGTTTTTACGATATATTGGCGCGTTTCGGGGGTGAAGAATTTATTGTACTTTTGCCTTATACCGTCCCAGAAGATGCATTAAAAATTGCTGAACGGTTAAGACATAAAATGGAACAATACCAGTTTTATATAGATGGTCAATTGCTGAAATTTTCGATCTCCATTGGTGTTTCCAAAATTGACCCTGACCACGCCAGACTTGATCAGTTAATTAAACAAGCCGATATTGCTCTATACGAAGCAAAACGCCAAGGTCGTAATCGGGTTGTACATTTTAATTCTATGAACTTTTGCAGCCAAGCTTTTAAGTAAATAAACAAATCAAAATGGAGAAAAACCAGCGAATCCATTACACTCAGAGCTGAAGAAAGAAAGATTAATTACAGCAAAATTCTCAGGTTATCTGCATGCTTAAATGGTTTGAAAATTTAGTTGACGCTTATCCTGAACAGGACTTGAATAAACCATTGCCGACAAAATTTTTCCCCTTTGTATGGCAAGCTGCGACTGGCGTAAAAAAATACCTATTGTTATTGGTACTCTGTACAGCTGGTGTAGCGAGTTTTGAAGCATTGCTTTATTCCAAAATTGGCGATTTAGTCAATTGGATCAGTAAGTCTCAACCTGAAACCTTTTTACAGCAGCACCAGACCAATCTGACCATTTTGAGCTTTATTTTATTGGCAAATATCTTCTTTTCTTGCCTTCAAACCATTATTAAACATCAGATTCTATATAGCACCTTTCCAATGCGCCTACGTTGGAGATTTCATAACTTATTACTGAAACAAAGTTTAGATTTCTTCCATAACGACTTTGCAGGTCGTTTATCTGCCAAAGTCATGCAAACTTCACTGGCTGTACGTGAGTTTTGGATTATTCTTGGTGACATGTTGGCCTATGTCTTCATTTACCTGATTTCTATCACCGTGATTTTAGGTGCTATATCGCCACTGTTAATTATTCCGTTATTACTTTGGCTGGCTTTATTTATTGGTTCTGCATGCTATTTCATCCCAAAATTAAGCAAAATTTCAAATGAACAAGCCAATGCACGCGCAGTAATGACTGGTCGTGTCACCGATGCCTACACCAATATTCAAACGGTGAAATTGTTTGCCCATGCAGGACGCGAAAGCCAATATGCCAAAGCCTCTATGAAAGAGTTTATGGTGACGGTGTATAAGCAAATGCGTCTTGCAGCAAAATACAATATCGCGACGAATTTGCTGATCATAGTTTTATATGGTGGTGTACTTGGAACAGCTGTTTGGCTTTGGATGGATGGTCAAGCTGAGCTTGGGGTCATTGCAGCAGCGACCGCCATGATTTTAAAACTCAGTAGTATTTCCGAGTTTATGATGTGGCAAACGTCTGCCCTTTTTGAAAATGTCGGGACAATTCAAGATGGTATGAAGACTATGGGCCGCCCGATTCATATTCAAGATAAAGCTGATGCAACCGACTTAAAAGTACAGCAAGGCGAAATTAAATTTGAAGATGTCAGTTTTGCTTATAATGATAAAAAGGTCATCAATCAATTTAATTTAACCATTCGACCAGGTGAAAAAATCGGTATAGTCGGGCGTTCAGGTGCCGGAAAATCGACATTAATTCAACTTTTACTCCACTTTTACGATATCAACCATGGTCGTATTTCGATTGATGGCCAAAATATAGAAGATATTACCCAAGATAGCTTGAGAAAAAATATTGCTTTGGTGACCCAAGACACCTCGTTATTGCATCGCACGGTTGAAGAAAATATTAAATATGGCCGTCCGAATGCGACTGATGAAGAAATGTATGATGCAGTACGCAAAGCGAAAGCTGATGAATTCATTCCTCAATTGATCGATTTACGTGGTCAACGTGGCTATGACGCATTTGTTGGTGAACGTGGTGTTAAATTATCTGGCGGTCAGCGTCAACGTATTGCAATTGCTCGAGTATTTTTAAAAGACGCACCAATTTTAATTTTAGATGAAGCCACAAGTGCGCTCGATTCAGAAGTCGAAGCTGCGATTCAATCGAGTTTAGATGATTTGATGCAAGGCAAAACTGTGATTGCCATTGCGCATCGACTCTCAACAATTGCGCAAATGGATCGATTGATTGTCTTGGATCAAGGACGTATTGCTGAGCAAGGCACCCATGAAGAGCTTGTCGCTTTGAATGGTATTTATGCACACTTGTGGCAGCGTCAAACCGGTGGATTTTTAATAGAACAACATAAAGTAGAATCAAAGGAAGATGAAAATGCTGTATCTGGAAGACCTTAAAGTTGGTGATCACTTTAGCAGTCGTGAATATGAAATGACCGTTGAAGAAATAAAAAAATTTGCCATCGCTTATGATCCTCAGGAATTTCATACAGATGAAGTCAAAGCCCAACAACACCCGATCTTTCAAGGGCTAGCGGCAAGTGGTTGGCATACTGCTGCTGTAACAATGCGCTTATGGACTGAATGTTTCCCTGTGGCTTATGGCTTAATTGGCTCAGAGTCAAGTCTGCGTTGGCCGCGCCCAACACGTCCGGGGGATAAAATTCGTGTAGAAGTTGAAATATCAGCAATTACTCCGTCGAAAAGTAAGACAGACCGCGGCATTGTGACCTATGTTACGCAAGCGCTCAATCAGCACAATGACGTTCTGTATATGTCTACGACCAAAATTGTGGTCTTTTCCAAAGATTTTAAACCGAATTAATCCTTAACGGCCTACTTTACAACGCTAAGGTAGGCCGCTATAAATAGTTGAGCCTAGTCAGTTTGTCCAACAATTTTTGTGGGATACAACACAGAATCATGCCAATATAAGCTTGAACAGAAGAAAAACCCGCATTGCAACGGAACGCTATGAAAACAATTAATTCCCGTCAGGATCAGGGTATTCCCGGAGTATATGGATTGCTCCTTTTAGATGTGGTCTCTCGATGGGGCTACACTGCAGAGACATTATTTAGTCCCTTCGGATTAAACAGCGAACAATTGGCTGAACCAGATTTCCGTATTCCAACACCCATCGCCAATCAATTGGTAGAGCACGCACTACGTTTAACTGGTGAGCCAACATTAGGTTTTCATTTAGGCAACCAAATGCGCATCTCGATTCATGGTTTTATTGGCTATGCCATCATGACGGCGAAGGACATAACCGATGCCTTAGTCTTGGCAAACCGTTTTATTCAGTTACGCATGCCCTTTTTACAGCTTTTTTTCTCGACATTTGGAACCAAAGCTACTGTTCAACTACAAACCGACGTTACGATTGAGCCTTTACGTACCGAAATTTCAATTGCCTTAATTTTTGGCATGATCAGCATGGGCAAAGCAATTACCGGTGTGGATTATTCTGCTGGTGAAATTGATTTTGATTTTCCTCAACCTGAAGGTTTTGAGCGGTTTATTGCCAAATATCCAAGGCACCAATTTAGATTTGATCAGCCACATCTCTTACTTAGTTTTGATAAGCAATATTTAACCAATAAATTGGTCCATGCAGACCCGATTGCCAGTCAAATTGCGATTAACCAATGTGAAGCTGAACTCTCAGCTTTGGGCGAACGTCACCGTATTGCCATGCGCGTTCGTGACATTTTAACCAACTCCGAACAGCACTATCTAAGTATCGAAAGTGTTGCTGAACGGCTACACATGTCCGATCGAACCCTTAAACGCCAACTTGCTGCCGAAGGGACTTCATTTTCAACATTGGTTGACGAAGTTCGCTACCGTCATGCTACTTCGCTCCTGTCACGAACTGATTTTACCTTAGAGCAAATTGCTGATGAATTGGGCTATAGCGATGTCGCCAATTTTAGCCGTGCTTTTAAGCGTTGGAGTGGTCGTAGCCCAAGCAATTGGCGTAAAGATCCGTACTTATAAGTCTTTTGTTTTAAGTAAAAAGCATGTATAACTCATGCCAAAAATGAATTTAATGGATTTAAGGAGTTATCAATGAATCATCCTTCAGATTTAAAGTACGCAAGTACACATGAATGGGTGCGAATTGAAGGTGACCTTGTTGTTACAGGCATTTCTGATCATGCACAAGACGCATTGGGTGATTTAGTTTATGTTGAAGCACCAGATGTTGGTCAACATATCACTGCTGGCGAACAAGCGGGTGTGGTTGAGTCGGTAAAAACCGCTTCTGATATTCATGCTCCGGTTTCTGGTGTGGTTGTTGAAGTCAATCCAGACCTTGAAGATGATCCAGATTTTGTAAACGATGCGCCTTATAGCAAAGGCTGGATTTATAAAATTAAACCAGACAATATGGCTGATGTAGATGCTTTATTGACCAGCGAACAATATGAAGCTGGCCTGTAAATATTTCTAATATCTAAAAAATCAGCCCTCAGGCTGATTTTTTTATTTCAATATGATGGCTGAATTGGCTTATATACCATTTGCATGAATATGCAGCTTATATTTCTTCCGAAACTTCGGTACTTTCAGGTTCTTCTTTCTTTTCTTCAACCATACTAAACGATTGCGCAGCCGCTGAAGTACCATTTGCACGTGAACTTTTCAGTTTAATTTGCAAACGTAGTTCATTGGTTGAATCAGCATTTCTTAAGGCTTCTTCATAAGAAATTGCGCCGTCATTATATAAATCAAATAAAGCTTGGTCGAAAGTTTGCATCCCAAGTTCACGAGATTTTGCCATGATCGCTTTTAATTCATGAAACTCACCTTTCAAAATCAAATCTGAAATAAGCGGCGTGTTTAACATAATTTCAACGGCTGCACGGCGTCCTTTACCATCTTCAGTCCGGATTAAACGCTGCGAAACAATCGCTTTCATATTGCTCGATAAATCCATAAGCAATTGATTTCTTCGCTCTTCTGGGAAAAAGTTAATGATTCGATCTAGGGTTTGATTGGCATTATTTGAATGTAGCGTACCTAAACATAAATGCCCTGTTTCAGCAAAGGCAATCGCATGTTCCATCGTCTCGGTGTCACGAATTTCACCGATTAAAATCACATCTGGCGCTTGTCGTAGTGTATTTTTTAAGGCGTTATGCCACGAATGACTATCTACACCAACTTCACGATGCGTAATCATAGATTTTTTATGTTTATGAACATATTCCACTGGGTCTTCAACAGTGATGATATGGCCTGCACTATTTTCATTTCGATAATCAATCAGCGCCGCTAAAGAGGTTGATTTCCCCGAACCTGTACCGCCAACCACTAAAACCAAACCACGTTTTTCCATAATCACGTGCTTAAGCGAAGCCGGTAATTTAAGCTTTTCAAAATTTGGAATTTCTGCGCTAATGGTACGAATGACCATACCTACATGTAACTGTTGCTGAAATACATTGACACGAAAACGTGAAACGTTTGGCACACTAATCGCAAAGTTACATTCTAGTTCTTTTTCAAACTCTTTGCGCTGCTTCTCATTCATCAAACTATAGGCGAAAAGCTTTGTTTTCTCAGCATCAAGCGCTTGCTGCCCAAAGGGTTTCATCATGCCTTGATGTTTAATACTTGGTGGAAAATCTGCCGTAATAAATAAATCAGAACCACCATATTCAACCACTTTTGTTAACATGTGGAACATAAAACGGCGTGCTTCTTCCAGCAATTCAGCAGTGTACATCAACTTCCCCAATATAAAATTTCAAACACCCAAGTACAGATTTTCATTATTTCTGGCGCTGTATTGGGCTTAGACATTATTGTGCATAAAAAGTGTGACTCACTCAAACATAAAATACTGAATTATCAGTATATATTTTAAATATATAGGCCATATTTCAATTTTTACGTCACAGTTTACAATAAAGTAAATTTCAAAATAAAAGCCTTAGAACAATCAATATTCTAAGGCTTTGGGCTAAATCAATTCAGACTGAGTATGCTCTGGATTGTTAAGCACTACGTTTGATTTGTGATGCACGAAGTTCATTCGCAACCTGTTGAATTAAATCAATGGTTTTGTCCCAACCTAAGCATCCATCTGTTACAGATTGACCATAAGTCATGTCACAACTAATTTTTTGATTACCATCCACTAAATGACTTTCTAACATCACACCACGCACTTGGGTATGCTCACGCTCCGCCACAATTGTACGTAATACTTCAGGTTGCTTCATTGGATCTTTATGGCTATTACCATGACTACAATCGATCACTAAAGCTGGTAAATCGCCTTTTGCTTTACTGCGAATTTTGTCTATTTCAGCCAAACTATAATTTGGACCTGTATTAGAACCACGTAAAATCAAATGTGCTTGCGGGTTGCCAACGGATTCTAAAATACACGGTAGGCCGGCTTGACTCATACCTAAAAACTGGTGTGGATGCGAAGCAGATTCAATGGCATCTAAAGCAATTTGGATTGAGCCATCTGTTCCGTTTTTGAAACCAATACTGTATGGCATATGACTCGAGATTTCACGATGAATTTGTGATTCGCTGGTACGCGCACCGATTGCACCCCAAGCCAAAAGGTCATCAAAATAACCCGTCGCCATTGGGCTTAAAATTTCAGAGGCAATTGGCAAACCCATTTCAATAATTTGTAAGTACAGCTCACGTGATTTTTCTAAGCCCAACTGCATATTAGATGATCCATCTAAACTTGGGTCATACATATAGCCTTTCCAGCCCACTGTAGTACGTGGTTTCTCAATGTATGCGCGCATCACAAGAAAAATTTGATCTGAAACCTGTGCCTGTAATTGTTTTAATTTTTCAGCATATTCCAACGCAGCAATCGGATCATGGATTGAACATGGACCTGTAATAATCATTAGACGCGGGTCTAGACCTGTCAAAATATTTTGAATCGTTACACGATGTGCAGCAATTTGTTCTGCAGCATGAACTGATAAAGGTAATTGTTGTTTCAGTTGATGTGGCAAGCTCAAAAGCGTTTCTTTTGGCCGTGTAGATTTCTGAATTTCTGAATTTTGAGTTTGTTGTAAAGCTGTATTTAGCGCATTCATTGGTTCTATTCCTTTGGACTGTACGTATAAACAGTCCGATCTTTTATCTGAGCGTTATGGGACTTTGGGACTTCAAGGCTTTAGACATAGACTGACTAAAGTAAAACCAATAACCGTTGCTAAAATATGAATTATTTACTGTAAACATGAGATTTCTCCAAAAATATTATAAAAATCAAGACATAAAAAAACCTGATCAGGGTTGCCGATCAGGTATAAACTTGGTGGGCAACCTTTTTCATGCCCGAACGCGTTCAGGCAATTATCTAAACTGCCAGAAGTAATAATATGCGTTTGAGATTAAAGGTTGCTTTAACATCTTGATTTCATCAAAAAGTATCTGTCTGAAAATTAAAATACGCTGTATTCATCGGTTTGACAATAGTTTTTTGCTATTTTGTTGTATTAAATAACGCTGCTGCCAATTATTGCGACCTATTTTTAAAATTTGATGTATTGATTAATAAATAAACATTTATTAGACTGCACAACATTAGGCTGTTTAAAGCTTTTTTCCATTTATTTTTAATTCGAGTATTTGCCAATGAAGTAAGCCCTGTTTTTTCTTCATCAAATCCATTTTTTTGATGTGCAAACACATGGCTAATGACTTCGACTGCATTTTCTCAAATATTGTCTTTTTTATAGAATAAAATTAGTTATTTGTATTGCGCATCTTTGCTATCGCAAGGTGCATCTATGACTCAAACAGCTTGTACAATTTCCCAATTAAGTTTGGAATTTCCTTCCAAAACACTTTTTAAAAACCTGAAATTTAACCTCAATCAACAACTTTCGGCATGTATTGGTCGCAATGGTTTAGGAAAGTCCTGCATCCTTAAAATCTTACATGCGCAAAATCTGAAAGATCTCCCCTATGAAGGGGAAATTTCATGGAATGTACCACATGCTTATTTATCACAATTTTCTCGACTAGAAGCTGACACGATTGCTTCTGCACTCGGTGTGGAAGATTTATATAACGCATTTCAACGTATCGAAATAGGCAATGCCAGTTTTGAAGACTTTGAGCTGACTGAAAACCAATGGCACCGTCCTGCACTATGGCAGCAACAACTTAAGCAAGCTTCACTACCAACAGGTTTAAATTTCCCAGTCGCTCAGCTGAGTGAAGGTCAAAAAACCAAATTGGCTTTGTGTGCATTATTTTTAAAAACCGACCATTATTTACTTTTGGATGAACCTAGTAACCATTTAGATGCATCTTCACGTATATGGCTCATCGATCGTTTAAAAAACCATCCTGCGGGTGCATTCGTCGTCAGTCATGATCGAGAATTGCTGCAACATGTAGAGCATATCTATGCTTTAAATGAGTTTGGACTCAGTCATGTTACTGGCAACTATGAAGACTACGTTCAACAAAATGATCTGCAAAATAAAGCCTTACAACGTAATGCTTTACAGCAGCAGCGTGAGTTAAAACAACTCAAATTACAACAACACGAAACACAGATGAAAGCGCAAAAACGAGAACAACAAGGGCGTGTCCTACGCAAGTCAAGCACCCAAGCCAAAGTGTTACTCGATTTTAAAAAGGAACAAGCCGGTCAAAGCCTCGCTTCAGTTCAAACGCAACAGCAGAAGCAATTGGAAGAAAAGAGATCTCAACTGATTCAGTCACAGCAACAACTTGAGCATGTCAAAGAGCAGCAATTCGTTTTTCAACATCACGCTGAAAAAACAGGAGAAATCTTAAGAGTTAAACATTTTCATCGCAAAACATCTCAGCACCAGCCTTTCGACTTGGCCTTACAGGCAGGTGAAAAAATTCATTTAAAAGGAAAAAATGGTATTGGTAAATCTACATTTCTAAAGTATTTGAGTCAGACCACATCACAGTCTAGCCATGAAACGTTTTTGTCTGTGCATACCCTGTATTTAGACCAAAACTTGAGTGATTTATCACCAGAACTGAGTGTTTTGGACAATTTGGCAAAGTTTAATCCTGAGGTTTCGTCAACGGAATGGCGTAATCAACTCGGTCAACTTAGAATCCGTGGTCAAAAAGCGGAACTGCCATTTCACTGTTTAAGTGGTGGTGAGCGTTTAAAAGTGACCTTGTTGGGCTTAAATTATTTAACACCGAATATTGAGCTTTTATTGTTAGATGAACCTGAAAATCACTTAGATATAGAGTCTAGAATGTTATTGGCTCAAGCTATTCAGCATTATACAGGTGCGGTGATCCTCGTTTCACATGATGCATATTTTGTAGAATCTTGTGGCATTCAGAATAGCGTGCAATTAGTTGAATAACTCTTGCTCGCTAGATATGTCTAAAAAGCCAAAGTAGATGAACGCTACTTTGGCGAATTTACAGCTTTAAAAATCATCTATGGGAAGCATTAAGGACAATATTGCTAAACATACAGTATTTTAACGCCCGATTTTCTTCATGATTTTTTGTTTAATGCACTGCTGAAGTGTAGCTGAACGTTCCTTAAGCTCGGCACGCCAGTCATTTGGCACTGAACATTTCGCGAGTCGAACCCAAACGCTGGCAAACTGTTTGATAAAACTGGCTTCGTTGTAGTGAATACCATATTCCTCACAGAGTGCTTTAATTTTAGGTGCGGCTTCTGCATAGCGGTTTGCAGGCATATCTGGGAATAAATGGTGTTCAATTTGGTGACTCAAATTACCACTGAGTATATGCAACCATTGTGTTCCACTAAAATTACTTGAGCCACGAATTTGACGGAGATACCACTCTGCTCGAGTTTCATTTTCAGTATTGTCCATCTCGAAGTTTTCCGCATCTTCAGTAAAATGACCATTAAAGATGACAGCGGAAGCCCATAAACTACGAATCACGTTGGCTACCGCATTTCCTGCAAATACCGGAATCGCATTGGGACCTGCAATAAGCGGGAAAAATACATAATCTTTAATCACTTGGCGCTTAATTTTCTGACGTACATCGGCCGCTTCATGCCATACATCTTTCCAATTTTTGGTTTTATACGCAATAACATCTTCTAAATGTAAACGTTGAATGCCGACATACCACTCAAAGAAAACCATGAGTTGGGCAGCCAGTGGAATATTAAAAAGGAAACGTGGCTCCCACTTTTGCGATTCACTTACACGGATTAAGCCATAGCCGACATCATGGTCCATACCGACAATATTGGTATAGGTATGATGCACATAGTTATGGGTATATTTCCAGTCTTGACCTGTGGCAATGGTATCCCAATCATAATTAGCACCATTTAAACTCGGGTCATTTAACCAATCAAACTGACCATGCATCACATTATGACCGAGTTCCATGTTCTCTACGATTTTAGAAATACCCAATAAACCCGTACCCATTAACCAAACTGGTGGAATCCAACCTGCAAACATCAACATGCCACGAGATGCGATCTCGCTATAACGGACAAAATTGCGAATTTTATAAATATACGCTGCATCTTTTTCACCTACACTCTGCATGATTTCACGTCGTATTTGCTCGACTTTTTCACCAAATTCAGCAGTTTGTTCTGGAGATAAATAACGTGACTTACTATTCGGACGAATATATATCGATTGATTCATGTTGATGCCCCTGATTTGTTTTTATGCGGCGTGGGTTAGAGTTGAATACGTACAGGTGAAATTGCCTGAGAGACACATAATTTGATTTGTGTGTTATTCGCATGATCGATTTCGCCAGTAAGTAAGTTTTTCACTGAACCCTGCAATTTCGTACACGAACAAGTATTACAAATACCCATCCGACAACCATGCGCAGGTTTTAAACCGGCTTTTTCAGCACTTTCAAGTAAGTTACCTTCTGCTAAAAAATCTTGTTGGGCTAAACTAAAAGTGACAGGTTGAGCAGGCACTGAATCATCAGCAATCATCTGAAAATATTCAGTATTTAAATATTCTGAAAGCTTAAACTCACGATACAGTTGCTCAATGCTTTGCATCGTTGGCGCTGCACCACAGGCATAGCAATCTCGCTGCTTAAAATCGGGGACCATGTGGTTTAGCACCTCTGGTGAGATATGTAATTTAGTTTTCAGCGTATTAATCGCATGTAAGTGTGCATGGTTTGATTGCTTCGCTAGTTGAATCAATTCATCCAAATACGCATCATCTCGATTGAAATAAATCAGGTCAACCACACGTTCAAGCTTAATCGCTTGTTTAAACAAAGCCATGATTGAGGTAATGCCACTACCTGAAGCAAGCAGTAAAATTGGTCGATCCGAATTTAGCTTTAGGCCAAACTCACCTTGCGGTTGCGATAATTCAACAACATCACCTGTTTTTAATTGCGTCAGGCAATTGGACACGTTGCCTTGCTGTTTAACTGCAATCACCACATGACCTGATGTATTGATTTCGACGATGCTATAGCTACGTTGATGACGTACACCATCTTTGACCACTGTCACCAGAACACATTGGCCTGGTCGATAGTTTGCTACTTTAAAGTTGTGATTCGCTAAAAAACTCAGTTCATAAAACCCGATTCCCACACAACGTGATTTGACCAATTGTGCTTTTACACGTTTGTAGGCCCAAATTGCATCAAATTTTTCTGCAATAAAATCAATAAAATCTTCCCGAATCCACTCAGGCTTGTAACTTGTAGTTGTCATTTTTTGCCTCGGATAATGCATTAATATACATTTGTTTTTAAATTATGCTTACCTTATGTTTAGTGCTAATTTCCCACCATGTGAATTCGGGACAAAATCTATCATTTGGCATTTTTTATCATTATATGTCTAACAATCTGTCACTTTTTGCAAATCCTAATTTGAAGTTTTGATTTGTTATAACGACACAAAAAAAAACTAGGCCAAAGCCTAGTTTTAAAACAGTGAAAATTAACGTATTAATATTTACATCAATGCTTAATCTTCAAAATGTACAACAGAGCGAATTGATTTACCTTCATGCATTAAATCAAAAGCTTCATTGATTTTATCTAGCCCCATGGTGTGGGTCACGAATGGTTCAAGTTTAATCTCGCCTGACATGGCTTCTTCTACCATACCCGGTAATTGTGAACGACCTTTAACACCACCGAAAGCAGTGCCTTTCCAAGTACGACCAGTAACCAATTGGAATGGACGGGTTGAAATTTCTTGACCTGCACCTGCCACACCAATAATCACAGATTGACCCCAACCACGGTGAGCACATTCCAAAGCAGAGCGCATCACATTGGTATTGCCAATACATTCAAATGAATGGTCGACGCCCCAACCCGTCATTTCTACAATCACTTCTTGAACTGGACGATCATAATCTTTTGGATTAACAAAATCTGTAGCGCCAAATTCTTCAGCCAATTTGAATTTGTCAGGATTGGTATCTACCGCAATGATACGACCTGCTTTAGCTTTTTTAGCACCTTGTACCACAGCCAAACCAATTCCACCTAAACCAAAGACTGCAACTGAATCACCTTCCTGAACTTTAGCGGTATTTTTAACTGCACCAAGGCCTGTTGTTACGCCGCACCCCAACAAACACACATGCTCATGGTTCGCTTCAGGGTTAATTTTTGCCAAAGACACTTCTGCAACCACAGTATATTCAGAGAATGTTGAACAGCCCATATAGTGATAAATCGGCTGACCATTATAAGAAAAACGTGTTGTACCATCCGGCATTAAACCTTTCCCTTGTGTTGCTCGTACAGATACACAAAGATTCGTTTTACCCGATTTACAGAATAAACATTCACCACATTCTGCGGTATAAAGCGGAATAACATGATCACCTGGTTGCACTGAAGTCACACCTTCACCGACTTCAACCACAACACCTGCACCTTCATGCCCTAAAATTGCTGGAAATACGCCTTCAGGATCATCACCCGACAATGTAAATGCATCTGTATGACACACACCTGTATGGCTAATTTTGACTAAAACCTCACCTGCTTTAGGTGGTGCCACATCAATTTCAACAATTTCTAAAGGCTGACCCGGTCCAAAAGCAACGGCTGCACGTGATTTCATGTCTAAAAACATCCTGTATGGCTTATATTAACAGATGAGTTACAGTAACCTCTTTTTAAGCCTAGATACAACCTTAAAACATGATGTTATGATGAATTTTTCAAGGAATGATTAATGCTATTCGAATGATACAATTACGTGAAATAAGTTGTACTGTCGGTTTAACTGTTTCGATCAGCCTATTAACTGGATGCAGCTTACCTAGCAATCAGTCAAAAAAAGATGTCCCTATACAATCACATGCAGAAAAATGGATTACGTCTGCTACGGATTTAGAAAAATTACAACAAAAACAAACGGCTTATTTAGCCTTAGATGATGCCTTCTTAAGCATTGCATCTCGCCTGCATTTGATTCGAAACGCAAAATACACCATCGATTTGCAATATTATATTTGGGAAAATGATGCTATTGGGCATTTGATGTTTCAAGAATTACTGCATGCCGCTGACCGTGGGGTAAAAGTAAGGCTACTAATTGATGATCAAAACGGGACGAAACTCGATCCGACCTTACAATCCCTTTCAGCTCATCCCAACATTTCAATCAAACTGTTTAATCCCTATAAATTCAGAAAATTACGTGTCATTGATTATGCATTTCGCTTAAAGCATATTAACCATCGTATGCATAATAAATTAATCGTTGCCGATGGTTTTATAGGCGTAACTGGTGGTCGTAACATCAGTAATGAATATTTTGATGCTAGTGAAAGTTTTCAATTTACAGATTTGGATATCCTTTTCTATGGGGAAGCCATTCAACAAGCCAATCAAGTGTTTTTGAACTTTTGGAATGATGATTTAAGTTATTCTGTCCAGCAATGGATTGGTGCAGGTACAAAAGCAGACTTAAATCAATTAAGACAAACGTACCAAGAAAACTCTACAACGTTGACTAAAGATCAACAGCGCATTAACTATGCACAGCAACAACTGGCGGCTCAGCTTAAACTAAGACCGGTGAATTGGGCCGTAGCACATTTCATTGCGGATAGTCCGAATAAAATTCGTGGTGAGGCTAAAGAGCAAGAATTAATTTATAACCAATTTTCGACCTTGATGGGACAGCCCAAGGAACGCATGGAATTGGTTTCAGCTTATTTTGTTCCCACGCAACAAGGAACTGACTTTCTAACGGGTCTTGCAGGTAAAAATGTAGAAGTCCGTGTGTTAACCAATTCATTTTTAGCCAATGACGTCGCTGTCGTTCATGCGTTTTATCAAAAATATCGCAAAGACTTACTCGAAAATGGCGTGAAACTATATGAATTTAAACCTTATATAGAGCGTTCAAAACGCACATGGTATGAGGTCATAACTGGAAATATCATCCCTGCAAAAGGCAAAAATGCCTCTAGTTTGCATGCAAAATTTTTCGATATCGACGGAATGGTGTTTATTGGATCATTTAACTTTGATCCACGTTCCGCAAATTTAAATTCGGAAGTTGGCCTTGTCGTTAAGTCTGATCGATTACAAAACGATATTTCTGCCGCATTAAACCAATATTTACCGCAAATTGCGTATGAATTAAAACTGGATGAAAACGGCGAAATCATTTGGTTAGAGCATCAAAAAAATGGAAAAATCAAAACCTATACCCATGAACCCGAAACAACCCGATTCCAACGATTTAGCATAAAAGCAGTGTCATACCTCCCTATCGAATGGATGATGTAATGACAATGTACTGCTAATTGGTTAGGTTTTTCTCATCGATAATATCTAATAGGAACGATTTAAGCAGTTTCAAGCAACTCAATAATGCTCTTGTTCAGTCTCGTTTATATGAGTGCTGGCTTTTGAAAATAACCAAACCATTGATTTCGCCAAGAAATTCCACTTGCCCATAATTGGCTGCTTTCAGCGCTGCTAAATGTTCCTCAACTGACATATACAACTCATGGTTTTGCTGAGCATGTGGTGCATATAAATGATCACATACAAAATACACGCCTTGTGTATTTAACAACGTTTTTACAGTCCGATGAAACTCTGCTGCATACGCCTTATGTCTCAATTCATGTAAGGCCTGATGAATAATAATCACATCAAAGATACTTTTTTCATTGAAGTGAAGAGATTTTTCCCAATCCGATTGTTTGAAATCCCCTGTTATAAAATTACATTTTAAGCGTTGCGCTGCACTTAATTTTTCTTTTGCCAAGTCATGCATAGCTTCGGAAAAATCAAATGCTGTGTAATCTATATTTGGACAATGATTGATTAAAAAATCAGCCAAATAACCTGGACCTGAACCCAGTTCAAGTACACGGGCATTCGGGTTGAAAGCCAAAATAGAGTCAACATACATTTGAAAGATGTCATAACGCCACGGACGTTTAAGATTGACTTCAGCTGCCCATTGTTTAGCTTCGATTGGATCTTTTAAGTCTATAGGGCTGGGCACATCGTTTATGTGTATATTATTTTCGCAATGCATTTTTCTTAGACTTAATTTAGATAGATTGAATGCTATTTATACATAAAATATCTCAATAAAAGCAAAGGTTTTACTCACACTTGATGATGCTTTAACATCCACCTCTTATTTTGTTTTATCTCCTCCTAAAGTTTTCTAATGCAATTTTTTGATTTAAGCCGCCAATTTAATTTAAGTGATATTTTAACGCCTTTTACGACACTTCCTGAACTTGGTCATCAAGAATGGTTTTTGTCGAAAGTTCGGGTTGAGCATGACTGCTTATCTGACAATGACATGATTGAAGGCCAAGCTGTGCTTAAATCTAATCACAATATCCAAATTGAGTTGGAATGGTTAATTCAAGATACAGGTCATGAATTACAGCTTTTATTTAAAGGCATTGAAACTGCAGCTAGCGAAGAAACTTTGGTGATCGTGAAAGGCGCACAAATTGTAGATGATGCAAACAAAAAAGTTTCATCTCAGACACTGAGTTTATGGATCGATGGCACTTTACTACCTATGCTGCCGAATATTCGCAAAGAAATTAAAGCTCGTTTAAACCTTTGGGATTATGTTGAATATGATGGCTAAGGAGTTGATGTTTATCCATTATTAAGATGCCACGTTTTAATCATTGAATGTTTGCCTGTTTAAATAAGAAATTTTATTCAAGGCATTTCATAAATTCGAAAACTTACTTAAAGGAAGCCTATATCTTTAAATAAGCTTTGGTAGGCTTCGGCTTTTTTTTCCAATGCTAGTGGATAAGCTCTAGATGATGACGGCATACGGTATAAAGTCAAATCTCTGCCTGCAAATTCGGTACGAACAGCATGCCCAATGTGTGGTTTTTCCGTATTTTTTGGCATAGAGAGCATTAAAGTATCAGTCGCTTTGTCTCCTGTCGTCATAATACTATGGCAATTAGGCATCTGCGTAAGAAGCTTCGCAATATCGGTTTGCTGATGGATCTGTAAAAACTTGTCTGACGCATTGCCTTTCAAACGAATCACTTGATAGGCCGTATCAAAAATGCCTATGCCTATTTCATTTAAAAAATCTCGAATGAGCTGTTCTTTAAAAGTTTTGCTCTCTAGATTGAGAAAATGATTTTTATCCTGAAAAAAACATAGGCCATAGATTTTCCACATGTCATTTTGGAAATTTGGATAGTAAAAATCCATTTTCCAGCGTGTTTTGGGTGGTGGAAAACTCCCTAGCATCAAGAGTTTCCCATTTGATGGCAAAAATGGCGTTAATGGATGCGTTTCAATTTGCGGATTCACGTCGGAAATATCTTTGCTCATGTAGATTTAACTTCACCAAGTGATTGAATCATATATTATCTATGAAAATTGTGCAGTGATGTGTTTTGCTATTTTTTCAGCCCATAACTGATAAATTTCTTTACTCGGGTGAAAGCCGTCTTTGGCCATTTTTAAATTTTTTTCACGATACTCGTGTAAATCGTATTGAATTAATCGCATATTCGCTTGAGTATTAACATAATTTTTTAAAATCGCATTCATCTTTTGCGAATATTGTCCAAACAACCATGACAATGGAAACGGTAAAGCTGGAAACGCATCCATTGGTGGCACACCTGAAATGATCAATAGCTGTGGATGAAACCTTTCCTCGACAGCTTGATATAAACGCTGCTGGAGCTTCAACCATTGGTCTGGCTGTTTTAATGCTGTGACATCATTGACACCAACAGAACTGATCACGACATCAAAGTTCTGCTTTGCGACATTATCCAAAGCATTGATGATTTGCTGGCTGTTATATCCTGTTGTGGCTTCAAGGCAATAATGAACTTGATAATCAGGCGATAAAATTTTAAGCAATTGTCCCAATAGCGCATCCGACTGATGCTCGACGCCGACACCTGCTGCTGCTGAATCACCTAGTATTAATACCGATAATGGTCTATTACCCTGACCACTCATCCCACAACGTTCTCCCATCGGTTCTGCTAAACGTGGGGTATTTTTTTTCACACGGTAACCTTGGATCAGTAATGCAGGTAACAGCAGCAGTGTTGATACTTTGAGTAGCATAATATTTGGGTAATGATTGAGAGCTTATCGTCTTCATTATTTTAAATAGTTTAAGAAACAAAGCATTGACTCTATTGTTATTTTTCTACATTTTCTTTTTTTAAAAGCACCATTCTGCGGCATATTGCTAGTTTTTTATATTAATAATGATTATCATTTATTGGTTTTCATCCTACCTATTTTATTATTTCAATGAAAGAACTTTCCCCACTTTTTTTAGCTTGCTCAATTAGCTTTGCTGTTACTTCTGCTTTTGCCCAAACTCAAAATTCACCCGCTTTAACCGATACAATAGAAAAAAAACATTTTCCCTATGCTGCTGCATGTGAAGATGTCAAAGCGCAAAGCCAAATATTATTAAACCTACAATATCAGTTAAATCAAAATCCAAAACAACATGCTCAAATTCTTGAAGATTTTTGGAAGCGTGTAGAGCTTATAGGTACACCAATCATTGAAAACTATGATGAAAAACATGACCGTATAATTTTTTTATGGAAAGGTGCGCAGCATAATGTTCGCCTTATTGGTGGCCCAAGTAATGACCATGAATGGTTAACACGCCTACCAAATACCGATATTTGGTTTAAAGAATCGATTATTGATCATCGTTATATTGGCAGTTATAGCTTTGCTGTCGATTTACCGAACTTAGAAGGCTATCTGTCAAATTATTGTCCGCATCTGAATCCAAAACTTAAAGAATCAAGAATGCAGCGTCGTGCTGTGATACAGGTACAACGGATTGATCCTTTCAATAAAAAGACTTATCTCGCAAGTGATGACACGTCAGGCTTGCGTAATGAAAATTTAGTGGCGCTTAAAGATGTCCCGCCTTTTATTGATCCAAAACAATATCCAAATGTGAAACAGCCCCAATTACAAGAGTTTGTTCTAGACAGCAAAATTTTGAATAACTCACGTAAAATCCAAATTTACCAATCTAAAGCCAAGAAAAACCAGAGCTATATCACTGCTATATTTTTTGATGGTCAGCAATATAATGAATTACTGAATGTTCCAAAGGCGTTAGACATTTTAGTTGAACAAGGTCAATTGCCACCAATTCAAGCCATATTTGTTTCTCCACCGAATGAGCAGGAACGACCGAAAGAATTAACACCTAATGCAAAATTTTCAGCGTTTTTTAGTGATGAACTGATGCCTTGGATTCAAAAAAATGCACCTGCAAAAGTCGATTCGAAGAAAACGGTACTACTTGGGTCAAGTCTTGGCGGTTTAAGTTCAGCTTATTTAGCCTTAGAAAATCCAAATCAAATTAGTCACGTCGTACCGTTATCTGGATCATTTTGGTGGCAAAATGCGCCGACAGACCTCCCTAATGGCATTAGTAAAATCATTCGTGATAAAACCTCACAACCTAAACAGCATTGGTTTATTACTGCCAATAGTTATGAAAGCTCTCGAAATAATAATGAACTGAGTATTTTAGAGACTTCACCTATTGTTGCAGCAGATTTAAAAAATAAAGGTCATGATGTGCATTACCAATCATATATCGGCGGACATTCCTATGCGGTATGGCAAGTTGCCTTGCAAGATGCACTCAAACATTTTTTTGCACACAAGTAATTTATAAAAGTTTAGATCATAAAAAAAGCCCTCAATTGAGGGCTTTTTTTGAAGCTATTACTGATTTAATTCCAGCGATTTATGCGTTTAAAGGTTCCAAAATCATTGAAACGTACACCAGCCTCACGCATGACTTGGTGTGCAGTTTTTGCAGTTAGGTGTCGAATATAAAACGGCTCTTTAACCACAAAATGGTGGATGGCATGGGTCGAACCAAAGTTAAAGCAAAATAATTGCATTGGGAACAACCACCACGGATTTAACACCTGAGTTTGTTTAATGACATCGCGTGGGTCAATATCACCATAATAATGCATATTTGAGCTGATAAATTGTAAGCAGAAAGAACGTATAAAGTTCGGAATAATCCAAATCACAGCTAAAAAATTAATCGTTGGAATTAATTTCACTAAATTGACTGACCAACTAATACTTTGTCCTAACATTGGAGCAATACCATTCACCACATGATAAATGACAAATACATACCAAATGCCGTAATAAACAAAACTTAAGGGGAAAAATCCAGTCAATTGAGAGAACAATGCCGTTTTACGTTCTTTTTCAGGTTGTTTTTCAATGAATGTCCTAATCATCTTGAACATTTGAAATGGGCGCAAATAAACCGTCATCAATTGATCGCTAATGACCAATATACGACGTAAACCCCACGGCATGCCATTACTAATGCCCCGTTCTTCCAAATCGTATTCTGAACCTGAATATTTATGGTGGTTGAGATGCAAACGACGACGTGCCCAAGGACTAATAGTATTCGGACGTGCTAACCACACCAAGGCCAACATGAGATGGTGAGCCCACGGCGTCTTTTTAAAGTACATATAATGAATCAGGTCATGTTCTAATTCATGTGTCAGTGAAGCAAACATCGCCACCAAAATCACACAAGCCCATGCCGGTAAAATGCCAACAGCAAACGCCCAAGCTGAACCCAACATTCCTAGTAGCGCAAAAATAAGGATGGCTGCGCCTATAAAGTTTTGATGTTTTAAAATGGGATATTGCTGACGTAAGTCTTCACCAGCTTTCGTTACGACAGTTCTGACTTTGTTAATTCGCTGTTGATCTGTCATATCGGAAGACATAGACATAGTACAAACCTAAAAATTAATGAACAGTTGTACATTAAAGCAAATTAAAAAAAAGGAAATCGCTATTTTGAGAACAAATCATCGTCTGTTCAAATATTCAACATTTTATTTATTTTCAATATCTTATTTATAAATAATCTGAGTATTTACTCCATTTTTTCTTTGCAAAATCGGCTGCTTTTTATGTCTTTTCATCACAGGTTTTATGTATTCCTTTTTAACCTACAGAGGATGACGAATATCATTTGAGAATAATAAAGCCCCAAAATTGGAGCTTTATTATTGCATAAAGGTTTAACCCAATTTATTCACGATCTTTAACGGCAATACTTTCATCGCAAGACCTAGAGGCAACCATGGCCATTGTGGTACATAGGCTTTAACCGGTGCTTTCTCAATGGCTTTTGCTAAAAGATGTGAACCCGTTTTTTCATCGACTTCAAATGGCAGTTTTTTCGCACCTTCATTGATCTCTGTACGAATATAACCAGGGAAAATAGTCGTCACTTTAATTGGGGTATCAATCAGTTCTGCACGAATACCTTCAGCTAGAGCAGCAACACCTGCTTTACTCGCACCATAAGCCGTTAAATGTTTAGGCATGCCACGCATAGCACTCATCGAAGAAATCACCACCAAATGCCCTGCATTTTGGCTACGGAAAATTTCAACCGCAGCTTCGCATTGCGCCAAAGCAGAGATAAAGTTGGTTTCAACTGTGGCACGGTTAATTTCAAAATTGCCTTTACCAATACGACGACCTTCACCGACACCTGCGTTGACAATAACACGGTCAATACTGCCAAAATCTGCTTTAAAGGCACGGAACACTTCAAACACTTGATCGTAATTTGTGACATCGAGGGTTTTCGTAATCACTTTGATGCCATATTGGCTTTCCAATTCCTGCTTTAGTGTTTCTAGACGCTCTAAACGACGTGCGCAAATGGCCAAGTTGTAGCCTTTTTGCGCAAACTCGCGTGCCATTCCTGCACCAATCCCTGAGCTTGCACCTGTAATTAAAATTGTTTTAGCCATGATAATTCCTTTGTTTATCTTAGATCCAAGTCAATAAATTTGGATCAACTGCTTTTATAAAATGGTGTTCATTTAAACTGAGTAATTGCGGTTCATTTCCAACTAAACGCAGTGTTGTCATACTGGTATTGGCAATGGCCCAATTGAGTGCAAATGTTTTTTCTGGACTCAGCCCTAATATTTTACCTACTGCAACCGAGATCACTCCACCTGAAGTAAACACAACGGCATAACGTGGTTTGGTTTCAGCCAGTTGAGTGCATAACTTTTCTAGCGCTGTTTCGACTCGATTTTTAAAATGTGGCCAAGATTCATCGTATTCATGATGAAATTCTCCGCCTGTCCAACGCTCAATGGCACCTTCAAAAATTTTGGATAAATAAGCACGCGGGTTTTCATGCTTAGATACATCTTCTTTTAATAAATGCGGCTGGTTAAATCGAGGTTCATACTGAGCAAAAACTTGCTGATGATTAAATTCATTCCACGCGTTATCTGTATCAACTTGTGCTTCTGGAAAGCATTCAGCCAATGCAAGATTGGCTGTTTGTTGATGACGTTGCATTGAGCCCGCAACCACATAAGGACTTTCTTTTAAAATACGGTCGAAATACTGTCCCAGCACCTTAGCCTGTAGCTCACCGTTGGGAGAAAGCTTGTCATAGCTTTCTGCACCAAAAGAAGCCTGACCGTGCCGAATTAAATATATCGTGGTCATTTCCCTAAAATATCCTTCATTTTTTCAATATATTTTTGTGCCACGTCATTGGCTTCAAGTTTTTGCAAACCAATAAGTTTTAAGGCACGAATATGCAAAGCATGGATCACAATCCAAAAATCTTTAAATGCCGGATTATTGGTTTGCTTGTGGTAAAAGCGGTAATAAATTTGCTGTGCAATTACCGCTAAACGGAAAATGCCGAACACTTCATAAAAGGTCCAGTTGTCTGTTTGTAGACCAGTTTTTTCTAAGTAATATTCAACGACTTCTTTACGGCTAAACATGCCTCTCAAGTTAGTCGGCTGACGGCGTGTCGCTTTAAAAATTGCGTTATCGCCACTTTCAACCCAATACGCTAAAGCTGAACCTAAGTCCATCAGCGGATCGCCAAGCGTTGCCATTTCCCAATCCAATACGCCAATCACTTGGGTAGGATCATTTGGATCTAAAATGACGTTGTCAAAACGCCAATCGTTATGAATTACACAGGTTTTAGAGTCAGCAGGAATATTGTCTTTGAGCCAATTACGGACATATTTAAAAGAAGGAACATTTAAGGTTTTGGCTTTTTCATAGCGTGCGTCCCAACCTTCCACTTGACGACGACAGTAGCCGTCGCCCTTGCCTATTTTTTCTAAATCTGTGCCTTGGTATGGCACTTGATGCAGCTCAACGAGTTTATCAATCACATTGATGCATAATTCGCGAACTTGGCTTTCATCAAAATTGATTTCTTTGGGTAAGTTTGCACGTGGAATGATGCCTTCTACGCGTTTCATCACGTAGAAATCACAGCCAATCACTGATTCGTCCTGACATAGCGCCACCATTTCTGGGAGTACAGGATAAAATTCAGATAATGCCTTCTGTACATTATATTCACGTGCCATATCATGTGCAGACTTGGCTTTGGTGCCTTTCGGTGGACGACGTAAGATTAAATCAGCATTGTCGTATTTTAAGCGATAAGTCCAATTTGATGCGCCACCTGAATATTGAGTGACTTCTACAGGCCCTTCTATTTCAACGCCATATTCAATCAACCAATTGCCTACAGCACGTACATCCAGTTCTTCACCCTCACGAACTGAACCGCCTACATCGATCACTGACATGCTTTTCTTCCTAAACTTGAATCTATCATGATGATAAAAATATAATTTTCTATAGTTTTATAGCATGGACAATTCGGGGTTGCCATGCCAAATACGTGACTACAACTTGTTTATTTTTTACGGCGACTGCTGTAACCGCGCTTCGCCAATTCTAATTTAGCAATCATACCTTTATGCACTTCATCAGGGCCATCAGCCAGACGCAGTGAACGTGCTTGAGCAAAGAAGCCTGTGAGTGGTGTATCTCGAGAAACCCCAGCACCACCGTGGATTTGAATCGCCATATCAACAACTTTTTCTAATACACTCGGCGCGACCACTTTAATGGCAGAAATCTCGGTTAATGCAGCCATATTCCCTTGAGTATCCATTTTATATGCTGCATAAAGGGTCAGCAAACGTGCTTGATCAATCGCAACACGTGCTTCTGCTACGCGTTCTAAATTGCCACCGAGTTTTAAAATTTCTTTACCAAAAGCAGTACGGCTCATACCGCGGTCAATCATCAGTTCTAGCGATTTTTCGGCAGCACCAATACAACGCATACAATGATGAATACGGCCTGGGCCTAAACGACCTTGTGCAATTTCAAAACCTTGACCTGCGCCGCCAATAAAGTTTGCAACAGGAACACGAACATTTGTGAAGCTAATTTCACCATGTCCATGTGGCGCATCATAGTCGCCAAACACAGGTAACATACGTTCGATTTTGACTCCAGCAGTTTCAACAGGTACTAAAACCATAGAATGCTGATGATGACGGTCTTTGCTTTCATCTGGTGTATGCGCCATAAAAATAATGATTTTGGCATTAGGATCACCTAAACCTGAAGACCACCACTTACGGCCATTCAATACAATTTCGTCGCCTTCAACGACAGCCGTAGCTTCCATATTGGTTGCATCACTTGAAGCAACAGCAGGTTCTGTCATACAAAATACTGAACGGATTTTGCCGTCCAGTAATGGTGTTAACCATTGCTGCTTTTGTTCTTCAGTACCATAGCGCCAAATCACTTCCATATTGCCGCTGTCTGGTGCATTGCAATTGAATACCGTAGGTGCAAGTAAACTACGGCCTGATAGTTCTGCGATGTGTGCATATTCTTGTACAGATAAACCTTGTCCAAGTTCAGCACATGGTAAAAACATATTCCACAAGCCTGCAGCTTTGGCTTTATCTTTTAATACCTCTAACTGTGCCGGCCATTGCCATTTGGTCCAATCGCCACCTTGGTTCAGCTCATGAACTTCTGCCCAAAACTCAGTTTCTACAGGCTCAATTTCATCTTTAATAAATTTTTTTGTTCTTTCAATATAATCTTGTGCACGTGCTGAAAGTTCAAACATGACAACATCCTTTAAATATTCTGTTCTTTACGCTTTACAACACCATAACCTGAAATCTAATATGAACAAAATGATTTAATTCAATAGATGAACATGAATAGTATTCATAAAAACACCGTCATCGATATGGGTGTGTTTCACCGTATGGATATCAATTTATATCCACTTTATATCGCAATTTATGAACAAAAAAGCATTTCAAAAGCTGCAAAAATTTTGTGTATTACTCAGTCTGCAGCGAGTCATGCACTTCAACGGTTAAGACAACATTTACAAGATGACTTATTTGTACGTGCTGGAGCAAAAATGCTTCCGACGCCATTTGCCGAGCAGATTTATCCTGTAATTAAAAATGCGCTTATTGCGATTCAAAGTATTTCTATCCAAAAACAACAATTTACTCCTTCAATGGTACAGAGCTTGAAAATTGCGGTACATGATGAAATTGAACCGATCATTTTTCCCAAGTTAGTTGAACACTTTCAACAGCAACAGTTTCAGATCCAATTTTCCAGTATCAAATTAGATCGCAAAACCATTGTGGCTGATCTTGCTGCACAGCAAATCGATTTTGCGATTGACCTTGAGCAAAACTTTGGTGAAAAGATCAATTTTCAAACCTTGGTTGAAGACCAATTCGTGATTTGTAGTCAACACCCTAAGATGGATGAGTCTATTTATCTTTCTGCTCCTCACATTGGGGTTTCTTCCCGACGTGCAGGTGTATTAGTCGAGGATATTTATTTAAATCGTAAAAAACACTCTAGAGAGATTTTTTTACGCTGTCAGCATTACTCTACTGCGCTACAAATTTTGGCACAGCAACCCAAGGCAATATTAACGATTCCGCAAAATATTTTGACGCATTTACAGGTTGCTCCCGAACTAAATATTTTTGATGTACCTGTAGACTTGCCGAAAATTAAACTAGGGATGTATTGGCATAATGATTTGGAATTAAATTCACGGCATGTTTTTTTGCGAAGCCAAATTTCTAAAATTTTTGCTTAGGCTATTTTATGATGATATATTAGCTTGCTTAGGCTATTTACATGGATTTAGATTGAATTTTGCGTGATGAAACTTGCTGTATATTTATAGATCAAATGCTGATTATTTAATGTATTTTTAACTGACCGTCGGTTTCTTCGACAGCCATAAATCATGAGTTCTTATAAAATCTAAATTCCTGTTTTTATGCGATATGACCTCGTTCATATCAATGTGTATGCTTTCAAATCTCTCCGCGAATTGGCTCATGGCGTTAGGTGCAGTACTGTGCCTGATCACAGTCTATGTTCTTTATAAAGTCACCATTTTCTTAAAGGATTTTTTCCAGCCTTTTAAGAAAGGAAAATCTTACCTCTGCCGTGTATCCGATATTAGTGATGGCGATACCCTCACCTGCTATCGGATGAATCTGAGACGTTCTAAAACCAAACTTCGCTTTGCTTATGTGGATGCGCCAGAATCGACACAAGCTTACGGTAAAGAGTCAGCCCGCCTGATCAAATCCATGGTTTATAAGAAATTTGTCCGCGTAAAAATCACTGATGTAGACCGTTATGGCCGCTGCGTTGGGGTTATTTATCGCTATCGTAAATGCATGAATGAAGAAATGGTAAAACGTGGTGCTGCGTGGGTGTACGAAGAATACATCCGTGACCAAAAGCATTTGAACTATATGATGAATTTACAAAGCAAAGCACGTAAACAAAAGAAAGGTTTGTGGAAAGCCAGTCGTCCAATGCGCCCTAAAGAGTATCGTAAATTACATAAATAACAGACCACATTACAGCATGGCTAAGGAATATTTGATGACTTAGCCATGTCTAATATTTGACCTTTTTTTACTTCGCTATACAATAATGCTGCCCTTTGGGGCATAGAAAATAAATTAGATAATTAAAATTGGAATAATAATGACTGAACTTACTTCAAGCGAATTGAATCCGTTTCAACAAGATCAAAATATTCAGCCTCAAATTCAAAAAGCCGATCATCCTCTGTCTCCTGAGGGACGTTTTGGCCGCCTGTCTTATTTAGCGTGGTTATTTATCATTAGTATGATTTATACCTGCCTATTGGGCATCAGCGTCGCGCTGGGTCTTTTTGCATTTTTCAATTCAGCAGAACGTAGTATTGAAGCACTTTTTAATTCATTCTTAGGACTCAGTGCAATCGCACTGATTGTCGTTTCCATCGTTGCAATGTTTGTCGCAATGATCTGCATTACGATCCGTCGTTTACATGATCTAAATAAAAGCGGTTGGCTCTGTTTAATTTTTCTCATCCCACTCGTCGGTACCATCTTTAGCATTTATGTGATGGCTGCAAAAGGCACTGATGGTGAAAATAAATATGGCATAAAACGTCCAACGGAACAAACAGAGAAAGTTATTGGGTCACTGTATCTGATCTTGATGATTGTTTATTTATTGGTCATGATCCCATTGATGTTCAATATGCAAAGTATGATGAGCAATTTAGAACAAGCCCAATTACAAGAACAAGCAATGATGTCTGAAGGTGAACCTGAAGAATTAACGGATGAACAACTTGCGGCTTATTTAGAGCAAGCTGAATCAGAAGGTGAAGAACTTGCTTATGCAGATGGTGAAAGTGTAGAAATTTTAGAAAATGCAGACAGCTCAGCAGAAGATGCTGCAATTGCAGCTGCAGAAGCTTCTGTAGAATAAACACGCATTGTTTAGGGCATAAATGAACAATATGTATTGCAAGATATGCTTTGTAAGAAATGTTATGCAAGAAAACCTGTGTGCGCGCAGGTTTTTTTATACCTGTTATTTATGCTTTAAGTTGTTCACTTGAATTCAAAATAAATTAGGCGTAAAGTTGCGATAATTTAGTTACCCTAGTTAACTATCATGAATTCCACATTAGGTTTCCGCTCTTCACTTCTACGCTGTGCGCGTCTGATGAGTGATGAAATCAACACGATTTTATTGCCCTATCAATTGAACTATTCACTTTGGCAAGTCATGTTTGTCATCCGTGAAAAAACCGCTTGTACATCTATTGAAATTGCGGAATATTTAAACGTATCCAAGCCATCCATCACTAAGCGTGTCAAAATTCTTGCGCAGATGGATATTTTGAGTCATGTACAAACTGACGATAAACGTCAAAAGAAAATGATGCTCAGCGAGACTGGACGTGAGTTATTTCAGCAATGTGCAAAAGACATAGATGCCTTTGAGCAGCGCCTGATCGCGCCATTAGCTAGCCAAGATATCCAACATTCCATTCAAATTTTACACCGTCTCATGCAAGAACTTGAACAAAGCACTGTAGGTGATGATCATGCAAGATAAAGCACCACTTTGGACTCGAAATTTTATTTTAGTCAGCGCCATTAACTTCCAATTGGTTTTAACCTTTTATCTATTGGTTGTGGTGATCGTGGGCTATGCGGTGGCTGAATTGGGTGCGACTACAGCCCAAGCAGGTCTAGTTTCAGGCTTGTTCATTGTCGGCACATTGGTCGGGCGTTTATTGGTAGGTAAATTCCTAGAACGGTTTGGTCGTAAAACAACACTGATCGTTGGTTTAATTGGCTTTTTAGTCTTTTCTGGTTTTTACTTCATTCAGTTTGGCGTCGGCATGTTGCTTTTCATACGCTTTATGCATGGCTTTATGATGGGTATGGCATCAACAGTGCTGGGTACCTTAATTGCCCAAATCTTACCAGCGACACGTCGCGGTGAAGGCATTGGCTACTACAGCATGAGTAGTACTTTAGGTACAGCTATTGGGCCATTTCTTGCCATTTGGATGATGTTACACATTGGTTATCACGCGATTTTTATCGTTTCTACGATTATCGCATTGAGCTGTTTATTGGTTGCTTTACTGATTCAAGTGCCCGATTTATCCAAAATCAATAAACCCCTCGATACTGTTGAAGCCGTCAAAAAACCGAGTTGGATTGCTCAATTTGTAGAACCTAAAGCCTTACCAATTTCTTTCATCATGCTTTTCGCTTCAATCTGCTATTCAGGCGTATTGTCTTTCATTAACTTCTATGCCAAAGAAATCGATTTGGTTGAAACAGCTTCGTTTTTCTTTTTGATGTATGCCATTGCGATTTTAATTTCTCGCCCATTTACTGGCCCGTTGATGGACCGTAAAGGTGAAAATGTAGTGATCTACCCTGCTTTTGTGATTATGGGCGTGGCATTGGTATTGCTCAGCATCACTCAGAGTTCATGGATGCTTTTACTTTGTGCAGGGCTACTCGGACTCGGTTATGGCAATATTCAGTCGGTCTGCCAAACAGTTGCCGTGAAAAGTGCGCCGCTTGAACGTATGGGCTTTGCCACTTCGACTTTCTTTATCTTTTTGGATGCCGGCTTAGGCTTTGGACCATACTTTATCGGTAAATTGCTCGACCATATTGGCTACTCACAATTGTATTTGTATAGCGCCTTTGCTGCCTTTGCATGTATTGGTGCCTACTACATTTTACATGGCCGTTATACCGTTCGAACCGCTTAAACTATAACTAAACATCAAATCGTCGGCTGAAACGTCGACGATATTCTAAGGGGCTCAGCCCCGTTTTTTTTTGAAATAACCGTCGAAATGAGCTTGGGTCACTATAGCCGACCTCTCGCATAATCAGATCTAAAGCATGTCCCGTTTCTTCTAAACGCTTTCGTGCAGCTTCAATCCGTATTGATTGTAAGTACTGATTCGGAGGAATATCCAAAGCCGTTTTAAAATGTCGAATCAATGTCCTCGTTGTCACATTAAACTGCGCCGCAAGTTCATCTAAGACAATATTTTCATGATAATGCTGTTCTAACCAATCTTGAACTTTTTGCACCAAACCATCCTGATGCGGTTTAGATATTTTCAATAATGAATAGGACAACTGACTATCACGACGATAATCCAATACAAATGATTTTGCCGTGTGGATTGCCGTTTCAAAACCATAAAAACGTTCTATCAGGTGCAGTCCCAAATCAAACCATGCCAAGCCGCCGCCTGCACAATAGATATTTTGGTCATGGCTAATGAGCTGATCTGCATTCAGTTTCACCAAAGGATAGCGTTCACGAAACATTTGCTGAAAGCCCCAATGCGTCGTTGCCTGCTTGCCATCTAAAAGCCCTGCTTCTGCCAGAAAAAAATTACCCGTACAATTTCCTGCGATCAGTCCGCTCTGCAATTGCCGAGTTTTTAATAACTCGATCAGTGCTGAATTTTGCGCTAAAACATCTAAAATCGCCGCGCCTATCGTTGGAACAATAATGATATCTGCATCTGTTATTTCAGAAAATGCTAAATCTGCATAAAGCTTGATGCCATTGATACATTGCACAGCTTGACCATGTTGTGAGGCAATTTTAACCTGAAATAGCCGCTGCACATTTTGTTTTTGAATCCGGTTCCAACTGACACCCGCCATTGCAAATAGATCAACAACCCCAGTAATCGCGGAAGCCAAAGCACCATCAAATGCTAAGATTATGATTTTCTTCATTTAAAGTTCAAATTATCAAAATGTCATTTTTGACTTATTAAGTGTCATTATTGACAGTTTAATATCCAAAAATCAACTGCTAGTCTTGATGCATAAAATTCGACCCGATTAGAGATTGAGCAATGGCGCAGTTAATCAATGACAAAGATTTAAATTTTTTGCTATTTGACGTGTTTAAAGCGCAAGACTTAACGCATTACCCACGTTTTGCTGAGCATGATGCTGAAACCTTCAAAAGTATCCTAGAAACTGCACAAGGTATTGCTCAAGACTTTTTTGCCCCCCATAACGCAACAGCCGATCAAAACGAACCAACCTTTGATGGTCAACAGGTTAAAACCATTGCTGAAGTCAAAACGGCATGGAAGCAATTTGCAGATGCAGGCCTGCTTTGTGCGCAGCATGATTATGATGCAGGCGGTATGCAACTTCCGACTTTGATCAACATGGCTGCAAATGCCTTTTTCATGTCGGCAAATCCATCGTCAGTGGCTTATTCATTTCTAACCGCTGCGGCTGCAAATGTGATTCAAGCTTTCGGTACGACTGAACAAAAAGCTATGTTTGTACCACATATGTTCAGTGGTCGTTTTGCAGGAACGATGGCTATGACTGAACCGGATGTGGGTTCATCTTTGGGTGATTTGACCACAAAAGCCATACCACAAGCCGATGGTACCTACCTCATCAAAGGCCAAAAGATGTTTATTTCAGGGGGTGACCAAGACATCACTGAAAATATCGTGCATTTGGTCCTTGCTCGCATCCAAGACGCACCTCAGGGCGTAAAAGGTATATCACTTTTTATTGTTCCGAAGTTTAAAACCCTGAGCGATGGTTCACTTGCAGATGCCAATGATGTTCAACTGGCTGGCTTATTACATAAAATGGGCTACCGAGGTACAACATCGACAGTGCTGAGCTTTGGTGAAAAAGACCAATGTAAAGGTTATCTGATTGGTGAAGCAGGTGCTGGTCTTAAATATATGTTTAAGATGATGAATGAAGCACGAGTCGGAGTCGGCTTAGGTGCAGCCATGATTGGCTACCGTGGCTATTTAGAGTCGCTCGAATATGCCAAAAACCGCCCACAAGGTCGCATAGTATCAGATAAAAATCCTGCTGCGAAACCTGTCAATATCATTCAACATACAGATGTTAAACGGATGCTTTTGGCGCAAAAATCCTATGTGGAAGGCGCACTTGCATTATGCCTATTTGCTGCACTTTTAATTGATGAACATCAAGCCGCTAACAATGAAGACAGCGCGCTGTTATTAGATTTGATTATCCCTGTCGTCAAATCATTCCCTTCCGCCTATGGACCAAAAGCCAATGATTTAGCCATCCAAGTTTTAGGTGGCGCTGGCTATACCCGTGAATATCCGCTTGAACAATGCTATCGCGACAACCGCTTAAATCCGATCCATGAAGGTACATTTGGTATTCAGTCTTTGGATTTGTTGGGTCGTAAGCTTTGGCAGCACAACAGCAAAGGTTTGATGCTGTTATTACAACGTATGCAAAATACGATTGATCAAGCTCAACATCCAAAAACGGAAGCGCTTGCAGCGATTTTTTCAGCGCATTTAAACACGGTGAAGAAAACCACACAAAGTTTGGGACAAGTCCTCGCTCAAGGTCGTGTCGATCAGGCACTGGGAAATTCTGCGTTGTATCTAGACATGATGGGCAAAGTCATAATTTCATGGCTATGGCTTGAAATGGCTAATCAAGCCCTTGTGAAATTTGAACATTCAGATTTAGCTGAAGATCAACAATACTTAGCTGGTAAATTACAAGCCACGCAATATTTTATCCGCTGGGAATTACCTGAAATAGAGCACCAAGCCAAGTTATTGCTAGAACTTGATGATACTTGCCTCAACATGCAAGAAAGTTGGTTCTAGTCACCCGTTTAGCTCAGTCCTCAATGGGCTAATCTGGACAAGGTTTTCACGGATGAAAATCTTGTCCAACCCTATCTATTTCAATAAAAACTACAATAAAAAAGGAACTTCGTTTTCGTTCCTTTTTTATCGAAATTGTGTGTTATACGCTGCAATTATTGAAAGACTTTAAAACGAGCGGCATCATCCATATAGCCTTTTTCTTTCGCTTCACCTTCCACTGAACCAAAAACCAATTGAGCACGAAGTTTCCAATGCGCGGGAATGTCCCATTCAGCATGCACTTGTTCATCCACAATTGGGTTGTAATGCTGTAGTGATGCGCCTAAACCTTCAGTATGCAATGCGGTCCAAGTCGCAAATTGGGCAATGGCAGTTGAATGTTCAGCCCAAATCGGAAAGTTTTCTGCATAAGAAGGAAACTGTGCTTGTAAGCCACTGACCACATCTAAATCTTCAAAGAACAAAACCGTACCTAAACCTGCTGCAAAACTTGCCATTTTCGCAGTCGTCTTCGCAGCACTTTCTTCATCTTTTGCATAAGATTTTAATTTGTCAGCGACTAAGCCCCAAAATTTTTCGCTTTCAGCATTAAATAAAATAACAGCACGAGAAGATTGTGAATTAAATGAAGACGGGCTTTGTTTAATCGCTGTTTGGATCAAATCAGTTAAATATTCTGTGCTTTGGCTTACATTGTCCCCAATAGCATAAATAGTACGACGTTTGCTTATCAGGTCAATAAACTGATTTGACATATAAAATGGTCCTTTAAAATAAAATGTGCAGATGAGTCAGAAACATTTGGAATGATAAGTATCGCGACTTTCCAAATGTTTTGAATGCTCTACTTGCTAGATCGGTCACTATGAAACAGTCACTTGTCGAAGTAAATCTGAAGTTCTGCTGTACATATAAAAAATCCTCCTAAGCGGAGGATTTTTCGACTAAAACTTTGTACAGTTTAGAATTTTGCTTCTAATACATTCGCTGATACTTGGTTTTTCCAAAGCTCACGTAAAGTCGGTAGATAGAATTTTTCACCTAACTCAACCAACTCTGCATCAATCAAACCATGAACTTCGTGCATGAATAGATAATCTAGTTCAACAGTTTGTAATTTTGACTGTGCTTTTTTATATTCTTTGCGCTTTTGCTGTGCTTTTTTTACCAAGTTATCTGCATAAGCACGGTCTTTATATTGGGCAATAGCATTCAAACGTAGTTCGATTACGCCCCAACCACTGAGTAGCAATTTAAATTTTTCAAAATCTGTCGTTGTCGATTCCCAGCTCATTTCTTCTAGATTTTCATTCTCAGGCAAAACTGGTAGCAAAAGCTCCATAACACTTGGGAAAATCTTTTTAAAATTCAAAACAAATTTAACAGGATGCTCGCCCGGATAGTCTTTAAATTGAACGTTCTTTTGGACATCTGTCAAATAGATGGTGAGCATTGGGGGAAATCCTTAAATAAAACACTGTCTTGCAAATATTTATTCAAACAAATGTCAAATAGCAACGAAAACAGAAAAAGAAAGGCATTTTAACAAGTGTGCCAATGAATTCAAAGCCCAATCCAATGAATTACTCGCTTCATCATCAGGCCTTTCTTCATTCTGTTCGTTGCCCTATTTTTAATAAACAGTCCTGTTTATATACATACATTTCAAGATGAATATGAATCCAAAGAATCTGTGTTAGGCAATAACTAGTTGAAAAATAATTCAATCATATATCCAATAAAAAGAGAGGCTGAATATGAATCAGCCCCTCTTTTTATTTTCAAACACTCTAGATGAATGATCTCAAAACAATTTATTTGGTATTGGGTGAAACCATTTGCTCAGGACGAACCACTTCATCAAATTGCTCTGCAGTGACTAAACCGAGTTCTACCGCAACTTGCTTTAGAGTTTTACCTTCTTTATATGCAGTTTTAGCAACTTTCGCAGCATTTTCATAACCAATTACAGGATTGAGTGCCGTAACTAACATTAATGAATCATGTAAGAAATGATCGATTTTTTCACGGTTTGGCTCAATGCCTACTGCACAGTGGTCATTAAAGCTATTACATGCATCACCGAGGAGTTGAATAGATTGCAATAAGTTAAAGGCAATAACAGGCATAAACACGTTTAATTCAAAGTTACCCGATGCCCCAGCAACATTAATGGTTGTGTCATTTCCAAGTACTTGAGCAACCACCATCGTCATAGCTTCACTTTGAGTTGGATTGACCTTACCAGGCATGATGCTTGAACCTGGTTCATTTTCTGGAATGCGTAGCTCACCAAAACCACAGCGTGGGCCACTGGCTAACCAGCGCACGTCATTGGCGATTTTATTTAAACTTGCAGCGAGTGTTTTTAACGCACCCGACGCAAATACAGCTGCATCACGTCCTGCAAGTGCTTCAAATTTATTGGGCGCAGTTACAAATGGCAGACCCGTTTGTTTCGCAAGTTCTGCTGCTGCTTTTACAGCATATTCAGGATGTGCGTTGAGACCTGTACCCACCGCTGTTCCGCCTAGTGGTAATTCATACAGCCCTTCTAAAGCTTGATTTAAACGCTTCAAACCATGATCGAGCTGTGAAACATAGCCGCTAAACTCTTGGCCTAATGTTAAAGGCGTTGCATCCTGTAAATGTGTACGGCCAATTTTAACAATATCTTTAAAATCGTTAGATTTAGCTTCTAAGGTATTACGCAGTTTTGTTACTGCAGGAATTAAAAGCTCATTGATTTGTAGACTTGCAGCCACATGGATTGCAGTTGGGAATGAATCGTTGGTCGATTGAGCACGATTGACATGATCATTGGGATGGACAGGTTTTTGTGAACCCAATGGATTGCCTAGTTTTTGATTGGCAATATTGGCAATTACCTCATTACAGTTCATGTTACTTTGCGTACCTGAACCAGTTTGCCAAACTACCAGTGGAAATTGTGCATCCCATTGACCTGAGATCACTTCTTCGGCTGCATTGACGATATAACCAGAAAGTTCCTGAGGGATTTGACCCAATGCTGCGTTGGTGATCGCAGCTGATTTTTTCACGAGACCCATTGCACGAATCATTGGACGTGGTAAACGTTCACCACCAATTTTAAAGTTTTGCAAACTACGCTGTGTTTGTGCACCCCACATCGCATCGCTAGGTACTTCAACATCGCCCATTGTGTCATGTTCAATACGTGTTTGCATAAATGACCTCATATCCTTATCTATAAACTTGAACGTCTTTGCAGAATCAAATTCTGCTGATAAATACAGTTTAGGTAACTTGTTTAGCCTTGTAAATAATAACCATTATCAATTATAAGTGGTTTATTTGATAATCTTTATCGTGATTTTATAAAGAAAATCATGCACGACGATTAAAATTACCCAATACAAGACGAGTTAATTCCCTCTTAATGTTTGTTGATAGAAACGCCATTCATCTTCTAGCATTTTCTTTAAATCTTGTTCAGGCTGCCAATCAAAAGTACTTTTCGCTTTCTGTGTACTTGCCCCAAGCTGGTCATATTCATGGCTTGGGTAAAAACTAGATTCGACCGTCTTAATCTCGGCCTTAGTTACTTCTGAAAGCGTATCTAATAGTTGCTGTATCGAAACCAACTCACCTGAAATATTAAAAGCCTCACAGGCGAATTGCTGCTGCGACAACCATTTCAAACATTGCCACACCGCCTTACAACAGTCGAGTACATGCACGAAACTCCGTTCCACAGTACCATCTTCAGTTTTAGCTTGTTTGCGAAGTTCGATAAAATCTCGTTGTAAAGCCCCAACTTGCATCGCTAGTGGCACGATATTTTTTGGCAATGGCGCTACAAACTCACCTAAAACTGCATGTTCGAATGCACCTGCGACGTTTCCTAAACGCAAAATCGCAATTTTCCACTCATTATCAGTACGTGCCGTATCCCGTATAATTTCTTCCACCATTTGTTGAGATTTCACATAGGGATTTGGATAGGTAAAATTGATTTCTGTGTCTTCTGTTAATTCTGCCGACGACTGTCCATATACCGCTAAACTTGATAAATGGATCAGTGTTCGTACACCTGTTCGCTGCATAGCACGCAGCAAACTCATGATACAACTGACATTATCATTATAATATTCAAGTGGTTTAAGGACGGATTCTTCCAATGACTTAAAGCCTGCCGTATGAATGACAGCATCGACGGTATATTGTTCAAATACTTTATTGAGTGCGGGAGTATTTCGAATATCGAGTTTGACAAAAGGTACATACATGCCTGAAATAAATTCTAGTCGTTCAAGTGTTTGTAAATTTGCATTGGATAAATTATCCACAATAATGACTTCTTGACCTTGAGCCATTAAACTCAAGGCTATATGTGAGCCTATAAAGCCTAAACCACCAGTCACTAAAATCATTGTTTAGATACTCCTTATAGTTATCAAGCTTTTACAACTCTTTGGCATCATCTTGAAGTAGTCACCAACTTTTCTACAGATCAAAATTATTAAACCTCGCCTCAGCATTTTCCATGAGCCGAACAATCTGCAAGAGCATTCTAGTTTTATCTTACTGCTTTGGAATTTTGACTGTGTTGCAGTTATGAATATTAACTGTATTTGATTTACGACAAATGACCTCGCTAGCCAATCAATTTTGAAGAAATCTCAAGATTACGTGGTATTTGAGTGAACGCTTTTAGAAGAAGATATTTAAAAAAATTCGCACTACTAAATATTTGATGTAGGACAGTCGAACTAGAAAACACCTGCTGGAATGAGCAAATGGAATTGAGCAGTCTGACTATTTTTTGAGGTATAGAATCTGGATGTGAACGCCAGATGAATCATCATAAATATTCATCTGGCAAGATGTTGGCAATGTAACTATAACAGCAGCAAACGTTTGAAATCGCAAATATCTAAGGAACTTAATTTAGCGGATATAGCCTTTTTTAATCATGGCTGAGAATAGGAACTCGTAAACTTTTAATATCATGCTCACCAAATGAAAACCATAGCTTCGCCATAAAGACAGTCCGACAAAATTAAGCAAAACAGCGATGATCAACGCGCCCGCCATATCCATTGGATAATGCACACCTAAATAGACTCTCGACCACGCCACAAGAAAAGCGAATGCTAGAAATACATAGCCGACGGTTTTTTGCTTTGAAAATATATAAGAAAATGCAATCGTACTAAAAAACAGCATGTGATCACTCGGGAATGATCCATTCGGTGAATGTTCTATAATCGTGCGTCCAACATCCAAGACAAAGGGTCTAGGATAGTAAAAGAAACTTGAAATCACTTGGCTGATTAGAAATGCGACAATTGTAAAAACAGTGGCTTTAACGATTTGTTTTTTGGTGTCAAAACTGCCCTTAAACCAAGCCAAAAACATCAAAAGAATCACGATATAAAATAGATCATTGGCTATAAATATGGCAAAAGAAATAGTGAAATCTAAAGCATTGTCCGATGCATTGATTGAATTAAATAAACTTAAATTAAATTTCTCTATATTCATGAGATGGTTTAAAAAATGAAAAGATCATAGCACTCTGTAAAATCAAAAATTGCGTTTTATTCATATAAAGATTATTCAGTATGTAACCGCACAGTTTATTTATGAAAAAGTGATGGCTCGAGGCTGAATCCAAAATAAACCAAAAGTTATATTTGAAGAAAAATTGGCAATGACTTCGCTGCCTAAATAAGCAAAACTTTGCAAATATTCAGATCATTGAGTAAATCATTGTATACTAGCTTTTTCTTCTGAACTCAGAACAAACTGTCGATCTAGACCGTTTATTCATTTAGTGAATTTCGATGAGTACTCTATTACTAATTACCTCCTCACCCACTTCGATATTGGCTTGGCATGCTTTGGGTCTTGCCCAAGCGCTGAAACAGAAAGGCGAAAACTTTCGGGTTTTTTTCTATCAAGATGCTGTAAATGTCGCAAATGCCCTGCAATGGGTGCCAGATGATCAACGCAAACTCAGTAGTGAATGGCAAAAACTCGGCATTCGTTTACCTGTTTGCGTAAGTGCAGCTCTCGCACGTGGGATCACAGATCAGGAAAATGCACAGCGTCACAATATTCAGCAACATAATCTAGCTGAGCAATTTGAACTTGTGGGCCTAGGCGAACTTGCCGATGCAGTACAAACTGCTGACCGTTTATTGCAATTCTAAAAATTTTTATTGCCGCGCATTTGTAGCATTGAAAAGGAAAATTACGTGAAATCTGTACTGGTTGTTTTAACCCATGCAAATCTTGCAAGCTTACAAGTACATGAAAGTCTTTCTGCGACCATGGTGCTTGCAACCTTCGGTTGTGACGTAAAAGTGTTGCTCAAAGATGCTGCGCTAAGCTTACTTCAAGCAGAACAAGAGTTTAGTCAGCTCAAGCATGCGTTTAAACTCGCATCCAACATGGTTGATAGCTTTGAGTTTTATGATCTCACTCCGATTTATATTGAACAAAAAAATTCACAGCATCCATTTGTAATCAACAGTGAACAAGAACTTGAGTTTGTTCAATTCAATACTGAATTAATTCAACAATTTGATCATGTGCTGTATTGGTAAAAGAGGAATGATGATGTCAAATTCTACGCTGTATTTAGTCCAAGCCAGCTATGCCAATACCCTACAGCACATCCAGCAGTTAGCCAGTTTAATCAATCCTGAAGATGCAATTATCTTGATGGGTGAAGCAGTCTTACATATTGCAGATGAACAAATTCAGCAATTTGGCACATGTTATGTACTTGAAAATGATGCTGAGATTTTAGGTAAAAGTATGAATTATAGTCATATGAAAGTAATCGACTATGCCGCTTTTGCTGATCTATGCCTTAGATTTAAAAGATGTATTTCACTCAAATAATTTGAGTAAAAGCGATCCATTTCTACAATCTTCTCTTTTGGAATGAATATGAATCTTGAATTAGACCAAGATGGCCATTTGGTGGATTACACTATTTGGAATGAAGCTGTTGCCCAAGAACTGGCTAAAAGTTTAGAGCTTGAGTTAAGCCCTTGGCATTTTGAAATTTTACAAGCTGTACGACAGTTTTATCAACAGTTTGGTCACTCACCGGCAACTCGCCCACTCATTAAATTTTTAATGAAAACGGTGAGCGCTGATATTAATAATGCGGTGTTACAAGACAAATTTAACACGGGTTTGGTCGCTCGGCATTTAAGTCGTTTAGCGGGCATCCCTAAACCTGCAAATTGTTTGTAATTTTAAAGCAATCTAAATACCGCTTAGGCTATTTTGGCTAAATAGATGCAAATCAGCATCTTGAAGAAAGCCATAAAACAGCTTAGGCAGGTTTTAATTGGTTGAGAGCGATGTAATAGGCTTGGGTAAATATCGGTTTGACCTGTTTGGCTTGGATCGGTTCAGCACAACATGAGCACACCAAAACCGGTTTAAATTTTTGCCCACATGCCTGATGCACATATTCAACAGGTGATCCTAAGCCCTGATCCATATATTGATCAGCCCAATGGGTCATAGCTAGAAGGATGGGATACAAGTCTAAGCCTTTTTGAGTCAGCCGATATTCAAACCGTTCCTGACGCTCGACATAAGCAACTTTGGTTAAAATACCTTCTTCAACCAAACGCTTTAATCGGTCAGATAACACATGACGCGTCACACCGAGATTTTGTTGAAAGTCATCAAAACGTCGAATGCCCATAAATGCATTACGGATAATCAACATCGTCCAACGATCCCCTAGCACTGAAAGTGCACGAGCGATTGAACACGGTTGTTGACCAATATCATCCCATTTCATTTTATGAACCATCAAAAATAACGACCAACACCCAATTTAATTCATGCCTGTTGATTTTGCAAAATCCTTTTCAATAATCTTTGATGTACAAATCATAAATCCACCATCGTTTCAACGCATTCATTTTATCTGCTTGATCTGTAAATGAACTAAAAATGTATTTTGTCTTTATTGTCCTCAATTATTTCTAGCCATGCACGCGTTGCGGGACTCATGGCAACAGTGGTATTCCAGGCCATACTGAGTTTCCAGTCTAGGTTTGGATTTTCTAATTCAGCCATATGGTATTTTGCCGCATCAAGTTGTTCACAATAAATTTTAGGCAGGAGTGCAATCCCGACATTTGAATCTACCATTTTGGCGATGAAGTCCCACTGGCTACTTTTACACACTACATTGGGCTCAAATCCGACGTAATTTGCCGCCTGTATAATGATGTCATTGAGTGTGAAGGTATCGTCATACAATAAAAAGGATTCTTCTTTTAATTCAATCAACGAAACGTTTTTTCGCTTACGCCACTGTGAGTTTTTTTTAGATAATAAACATAAAGGTGACTCCATCACTGGAATACCACTTAACACCGGTTTCAAGTGACCCAAAATGATCCCGACATCGACCTGTTTTTTTAAAATGGCATTTTCAATACCTGTTGCCCCTACCTCAAAAAAGCTCAATTCAATATTCGGGTATTTTTTATGAAACAGCGCGATTAACTGACTAAACATCACCGATGCCAATGGCGGTAAACCTAGAGTCAATTTACCTTGTTTTAAGGCACGAACTTGGGTGACTGTATCAAGCATCCGTTGTTGTTCATTCAATATCACTAAAGCATGCTGATAAATCTGCTCTCCCATATAGGTGAGCTGCGCTTCCCTTTTACGCCCTGCTTCACCTTTATGAAATAAAGGCACGCCGATCTCATCTTCTAACTGACGAATTAATTTACTAATGGTCGGCTGAGTGACAAAAAGCGCTTCTGCTGCATGACTAAAACTCTGTTTTTGTACGATGGTCACAAAGACTTTTAGGCTTTTAATGTCCATTATTATTCCATTCAAGCATAATTAATAATTAATTATTCATAATTATACAGGTTATGCACTTTTAAAATAGCGTCATCTCCTATTCTGCTGTTGTCTCATGGATACGCTTCCACAATCTACTTCCAAATTTACCCAGTTTCTTAAAACTTTAGCGCAGATAAGTTTATTGATATTAATCTGGTGGATCGGCTCTTGCATTCAATCATGGTTTAACTTGCCGATCTCTGCTGGCGTGATTGGTTTATTGCTGCTATTAGCTGCATTGTTGAGTGGTTTATTTAAAATGCAGTGGGTCAAACAAGGCTCAGATTTTATTTTGGCTGAACTGGTTCTATTCTTTATCCCCTGTGTAGTTGGATTAATTAAATATCAAGATTTATTACTCAGCTCTGGCTGGCAGTTAATTTTAGCCGTGGTACTGGGTACTGTCTGTGTCATGGTGTTTACAGCATTTACGGTTTATTGGGGCTTTAAACTCGAGGCAAAAATTAAAGCGAAACACCAAACTGCGACAGATCATGATGTCAACACAGCAGGAAAAACCTTATGAACGATTTTGGGTTGAACAGCATCTCTGTATTGTTTTTCGTCCTGACCCTTGTCGGTTATATTTTGGCGAAAAAGCTACATCGTAAGTTACCGTATATGGTTCTTTCCCCTGCACTATTCGTCCCGTTTGTGCTGATTATACTCATGCTTTGCTTTCATATTTCATATGACACCTATATGCAAGAAAGCCAATGGATTGTATGGATGCTCGGCCCTGCCACTGTGGCTTTTGCTATTCCCATCTATGAATATCGACAAATTATCCGTCAGCATGCGCTGAGCATTAGTTTAGGCATCGTGATTGGCATGTTAGCTGGGATTATTAGTGCTTTTTATTTGGCACAGTTGTTTCAGTTTGACCAAGAAACGTCTTATAGCTTAATGGCACGTTCCATTTCTACGCCCTTTGCCATGGAACTTACCTCGAATATTGGAGGTTCAGTAGAATTGGTGATTCTATTTACCATGATTACTGGGATTGCCGGCGTGGCTATGGCTGACCTAGTTTTGGCTGGGCTTAAATTGCATTCACGCTTTGCACAAGGTGCGGCTCTTGGCAATGCTGCACACGGATTTGGTACAAGTAAAGCATTATCACGTCATAAAGAAGAAGGTGTAGCAGCCTGCTTGAGCATGGTACTTGCTGGAGTATTTATGGTATTGCTTGGGCCATCGCTTATTCATTTAGTCATTTATCTATTGGGATAAATAAAAAGCCCAGTGCAGTCTCTGGGCTTTTTAAATGATGATTTAAACTGTTTCATCTGTAAAACTATACAGCTAAATAATGTATTGCTATGACAAACGCTAAAAGACTCGACACTTCTGTGATTTCAATCGCGGCACCAATTGTATCTCCTGTCACACCACCTATACGCTGAATAAATTTCCATCGTAAATACAATAAAGTACAAATAAATGTAAGAATACTGACCACTCCAGTCCAGCTAAAATACAAACATGCACTTAGGCAGAGTATAAAGACTAGGTATGCCGACTTTCGTGGAATAGTTTCTGCTATCGATGAGCCTAAGCCTTTTTCGCGAACATACTGAGTTGTTAAAAACAAAAATAAAGGGGCTAAACGTCCCAAGACTGGAAATACAATTAATGCCAAATACATTTGCTGTTGTAGCAAAACATAAAGTGCCGACCATTTGAGTAAGCAAATCACGACGAGGCTCAAAACACCGATCGGCCCACATGCAGGGTCTTTCATGATTTTTAGTGTACGCTCGGCATCACCAAAGCCACCGACCCACGCATCTGCCGTATCAGCTAAACCATCTAGATGTAATCCACCTGTGAGCCAAATCCAAACTACCAGCAAAATACTGCTGAGTAAGATAATCGGCAGACTATGCAATGTAAAAGCAAGCAAGGCAAGAATGCAACCGATCAACAATCCCACCGCTGGATAAAACAACAAAGACTGTCCATTTTGCTGTTTCGATGGCATCGCTTTAAGTTGAATCGGGAAAGTCGTGAGAAACTGTAGAGCAATCCAAAAAGGTGTCATTCACTTTGCTCCAAAAGACGAATATTTGCACGATTTTGCACAATGAATGAATTTAATTGTCCCAATTCAGCAGTCATTTTTAATAAATCATCTAAGTGACTTTGCTGTGCCATACATTTTAATAATTTAATCACGCCACCATGGGAAACCAATAAAACGCGTTGCCAATGATGCTGTTGAGCCTGCAAGACTAACTCATCTAGACCGCTTAATATCCGATGTTGAAATTGCTGAAGACTTTCTGCATTCGGTGGCGTAAATGTGCTGGGACTTTGCCAAAACTGTGCGAGTAACTCTGGAGTGTTTTCATAGATATGCTTGGTTGATACCGCTTCCCAGTCGCCAAAATGCATTTCTTGAAACTTCGCATTTTCAAACATTGGACATTTAAGTTGTTGAGACAAATCTAAAGCAAATAAACGGCAGCGCTGTAAGTCAGAAGTAATGATGACATCCCAGCTCGCTAAACCGTGTGTATGTATGACGTTCAATACATCATCTATGGTCTGCTGCATCTGCTGCCAACCTTTTTGCGTCAAAGCATCATCTGTAGAGCCACGTAAGGTATGGCTCAGTTCAGTCTCACCATGACGCAATATATCTAAACGGAAATGTTCCATTTAAACTTTTTCACCAATCACAGCAGCTTGTGCAAAAGTCGCCATGTTGTTATGTAAACGACATGCCAAACGAATTAAACCCAAGGCCGCACCGGCACCGCTGCCTTCACCTAAACGTAAATTCAACTTTAAGAGTGGATCAGCTTCAAGGGCTTGAAGTAAACGTTGGTGCCCATATTCAGCCGATTGATGACCAAAGAGCATCCATTCACGTACAGCAGGATTTAAACGAACAGCGACCAAGGCAGAAACCGTACTAATAAATCCATCCACCACCATTGCCAGACCCAATTGCGCACAGCGAATGTACGCTCCAACCATCGCGGCAATTTCCAAACCACCAACAGCACATAGGGCTTTAAAGACATCTTGTCCGACATAGTAGTGATGTAAAGCCAAGGCCTGATCAATCACTTGTTTCTTATGTGCCAATTGTTCAGCACGAATACCTGTACCAACACCTGTCAATTTTTCGGCCGGCTCATTAAATAAAAAACATGCAACAGCAGAAGCAGAACAGGTATTGCCAATGCCCATTTCCCCTGCGACATAAATTGACGCACCTGCAGCGATAGCATCTTCAACACTTTTACGGCCAAGATTCATCGCTTCAATACATTGTGATTCGCTCATCGCAACAGTTTTAGCAAAATTTGCTGTACCCGCTGCAATACAGTAGCGCTCTACCCCTGCATATTCATAAGCTTCACCTACCGAACCACAGTCAATCACTTGTAGTTTGGCTTGATACTCACGTGCAATGACACTAATACATGCACCACCGGTCGTGAAGTTTTGTAGCATTTGGCGTGTGACAGCTTGTGGGTAGGCCGAAATATTTTCTTCCATCACACCATGATCACCAGCAAAGATGGTAATCCACGGAAAATCGATATTGGGCTGATCTGTGTTTTGTAATGATGCAAGTTGCACCGCTACATTTTCAAGTTCTGAAAGCGAGCCCGTAGGTTTAGTTAGCTGTAACTGGTGATTTACCGCCTGTTGCTTTGCTTCGATACTCGGATTTTGACAGGGTTCTTGCCACCAGTTCATGCTTTATCTCCTTTTAAGATCATTGGAAAACCTGCAACACAAAACACCACATGGTCAGCAATTTGACCAATTTGTTGATGTAAGCGCCCAGATTCATCGACGAATTTTCGACTGATTTGTCCCATGGGAACAACGCCTAGTCCAGTTTCGTTACTGACTAAAATAATGTCTGACTTTAATGTTGGCAGCACCGTAAGTAATTTTTGGCATTGATGCTGTTGAAAGTCTGCTTGTTCATGCAGCAATACATTACTCATCCACAGCGTTAAACAATCGATAAGAATGGTTTGATGAGCTTGGTCTATTTCAACTAAGCGATCGGCTAAATACAAAGGCTCTTCAATCAGCCTCCAATGCTCTGGGCGGTCGGCTTGATGATGCTGAATTCGCTCCTGCATTTCCTCATCATAGGCTTGTGCTGTAGCCACATAGATGACGGCTTGAGCACTTTCTTTGGCTTTTTGTTCTGCAAGTCGGCTCTTACCTGAACGTGCCCCACCCAAAATGAAATGAATCATGACTGTGCCATCTCTATATTTTGTCTAAACTGATGTTGATAATAAGGACTCAACATCCCTTGTAATACTTGAGCCTGATAATGACCAAAAGTCAGCTGCTCGCTTTCAAAATCAAAGCGGTGCTGTTCAATTTGTTGGATTCTTTCAAAAATATCATCGCTATTCCATGCCTGTTTATACAAGCCCAATGTGATATGCGGACAATATTCGATTGGTGCAATTTCATTCGAACTTAAATTAAAAGCTTGACGTAGATGGTCTAACTTACGCTCTACATCCACAATTTCAATAAACAGCGCGCTTTGAAAGCTATTGATCTGACCTGTACATAACCGAATATTAGATAGCGATAACTGTCGAAGTTGTTGTTGGTGCAGTGCCAATTCATCTGCTGAGAAATTATCATTCCATCGTTGTTCAACATGATCGATTAATTGGGTTTTATTTAACTCTTCAAAAAAGCCACAAATAAACACAGTGATATGAAATTGGCGCGTATTCGGTGTGTATAAAAGATCTGAAAACTGCGCTCGAAGTGCTGTGAGATACGCCAATAATTCAGGATCCTGTATTTCTATATACCACAAAGCATAGTGCTGACGACCTTGATGCCAATCGGGATAATCCTGATTGAGCGTCGGTACGACTTGCATTGAGGGTTTTAAAAACACAGATAAATCACTTTAAATCCAATCTGCTTTATTAAAGCATGAATCAAAACAGACTTTGCCCAATTTTGATTTAGTAATATTCAGTTAGAACTGAAATTCATTCATCTAAAGCATCTTTGTAAGAAAAAAATGCCGAGTCATACTCAGCATTTTGATTCAATATATATTGCGCACAGATAAGCATTATATTTTAGGCAAATTTCGCAGTATCTTTCTGATCTTGCATTTCAGTATGGTTGACCCGTGGATCGTTTAACTGTTCAGCAAACTGCTGCAATTGCGTCATTACATTGGCCTCAATCTGTTCAATACGTTCCAGTTGTTCAAGCTCGTTTGTCTTTTTCAGTTCTGAAAATTGCAACTGGATAAAGTTGATAGCCTGATCCATCGAACATTGATTTACACTCACGGCATACATCAAACCATAGACAATACCTTGCTGTAGGTGCGTTGTCTCCAGTCCATATTTCACATTGGTCGCCAACGAGCCCAACACTCGTTCATTAATTGCAAGTTTACGTAAAGGATCTCGTGCCACACGCGCACACGGATCTTTATACGCATGTTCACAAGAGTTTATAAAGCTTTCTGCCAGTCGTGTTAAATCAAAAGCACGATTTGGTAAGCGCAGTGCTAAACCAGCCTTCACCTCGTCAATGAGTTCATGCATAAATTGATCAACACGATGATCTGCAAGTGCCACACCTATAGTTTGATGGTTTAACAGTTCAGATTGCCAAGCCAACATGGCATGCACGCCATTCCATAAGCGATTTTTAATTAACTGGATATCTTCAATATGATCGACCAAAATCATTTGACGCATTTTTTCTAACAAAGGACTGTTATTTTCTACATAGATCGGCATGTCAGATTCTGCGTTAAATAAAATTAAATCCATGCTTTGCAATATATGACTTGGGTGGAAATTTCGGCGCATATCCTCAACATATAAAGTGGCTTGACGTTCCTGATCAGGATTTAATTTCGTCGCATCTTCTAAGTCTAATTGAGCATCCACTTCAACTTCATCTAATTGAAATTGTTTGAAGATATTATATTTTATACGGAGCTGACGATATAAGTTTTGGTCACTTAACTTTGATACCATGCGGTTGACCACGGTGTCGCAAAAATAGTGTTGTTGCATGATTTTCTCTGCAACAACCGCTCCAGCAAGCTCAGTTAAAGCCTGTTTTAAATGTGACATTAATAATTGTTTTGCTCCGACTTTGTTCAAAATGATCAGCATCGTTAGAGGTTCGATGGCTTTCTCATCATGTGCAATATGTCGTGCATACAGGCCTTGTGCAATGGTTTTGGCCTCTTCTGCAATCGCTTTTTCAGGCAAACAGATGGCAACCAAACTTGACTCTGTGTACATCTCTTGCATCTGCTGAATATTTTCAGCATCAATGACTGCCATGTTTTCAATGCGTTCGTCATAAGACAATTGACCATAGCGAATACAATAGGTACCAAATGCATTGACCGCAGAGCGATATAGAGGGTTTCGAGTCGATGCATAAATTTTTTTCGGGCGTGTATAACCATCCCAATGCGACAAAATTTGTGCTAAATAACCACCACCAATCGCCCCAAAACCATGAATACCAACAGTGAGCTGATTAAGGGTTTGTGGAAAAGCCTCTTGCACATGCGGCATCTCTAAATGCGCAGTGAAAGGGTCAAGTTCCGTCAAACAGTCATACATACATTCATAATAATATTTGGCTTTGGACAGCATGTTGTGATTGGGCGATTTAATATCTTTAAACAGTACGGTAATACCGCCAGCGTCAAAGGCCGAAGTCACACCATTTTCCGAGTCTTCAAACATCAAACAATCAGCAGGATTTAAATTCAGCTTTGCGGCAGCACGCATAAATATTTCAGGATGTGGCTTACCATTTTCAACTTCATCACCGCAAACCAAGACATCAAAGAACTTATACACATTGGCATTGATGAGATATTCTTCTGCGATTGCACGGCGACTCGATGTTGCCACGGCCATCCTCAGTCCTGACTTGCGTAAGCGTTCTAATACTTGAACCAAGCCTTTTTTGATCGGTACACCAAACTGACGAACATGCTCCAGCTCTAATTCATCTGCGCGTTTGCGAATATCTGCGTATGGAATGTTTTCATCATATTCGGCTTGGGCCAATCGATGCGCGCTTTGTGCACTTAGCCCCAAACAATTCATCAGATATGATTCGGAAAACTCAACACCGGTCAATTCAAGAGATGCCTGTTTCAATGTTTGAAACCGTAAACGTTCAGTATCAAACATTGTTCCATCCATATCAAAAATGGCGCCCAGAACCAAATCATTATTAAATTTAAGCATTTAACCTCCGTTATTTTTTATGTGAAAAGAATAACGGAGAAAACTATTGATTCAGTACTTTTAGAATTAATGAAACAATTGTGATTATTTTTTAATCAAAGTGCTTGCTTTAAACATCTATTTTGTAAGATCAATCACCGATCAAGTAACATCATGTAATCAAAACCATCTATTGTCAGGATAGTCCTATCTTCACACCGACCTATTGAAGTAAGTCTACAAGTCTCTGCATATTTCACTCAGTTACTCGCTTCACGGTTTGAGTTTTGGTTTGAAATAAAAAGAATACGATTAAACCAAGCATCACTAAAAATAAAAAATAATACGGAAATTCTTTGTGCCACTGGTATAAACCCGTACTAATCAATGGCCCAACAACAAAGCTCAAAGCCTGAGTGGCTGTACACCAACTTGCCACCTTGGTCTGTAACGCACTGGGCGCCGTTTGCGCTGCACCCGTTGTAAATGCAGGGATTAAACACGCAACCGATATACCATATAACAGGTACGTGGCTTGAAATATCCGTAATTCATTGGTGAAAACCGAAATCAGCAAGGCTGCTACCATGCTAAACAGCCCAACCCACAGTAAGCGATATACGGACCAATTTAAATACTTAGAAATCAGCGTTTGCATAATCACCAAAGCGATACCCACGACGAGAGAACACTCTGCAAAATGCACTGCACCTTCTGCAGCAGTCATATTAAAGCGGTCTTGAATATAAAACCCGGCCGTTAAATTTACGGTCACGATGGCAAGATAGAGACTGAATCCCAACATTAACCATGGATAGCATTGCTGAATGCTCAAATCTGTAGATGGTGACTCATGCTTTTCTGTCACTGGCTTTTCAACGCTATGCTGTTCGGTATGTCGGTCAAAGCTGAACACCAAGACCACAGAAATCAACGCTAAAATAATGATTGCTGCCCAAAGCGGCGTCATGATTCCACCAAAGCCCAGCAGCAAGGTGGTTAGAAATGGCCCTATGATTACGCCTGCACTGTTTAATGCACCAAATTTTGACATCGCTTGTGAACGCTGTTGCTCATTACTAAATCGGGTCATCACATAAGTTTGCAAGGCAATCTGTGGCATCGCCATAAATACCCCAGTCGCTGCGCGTGACAACATCAATAAACTAAATAGCAGCAACATCCCTATCTGAACAGTAAGGCCATACATCAACACGGCTGTAAATAACCCCCATGTCACAGCCATGCCCACAAAACCGATACTCAAGAGTTGATAAATCGAAAACTTGGATTGATTTTTTGAAATATAAATCGCACCGATAGCCATCAGCAGCGCACCGACGGAAACCATTGCTCCGCCTTGTAGTTCAGAAAGCTTTAACTCTCGAACCAATGGCGCCAACAGCGGCAATATCATCGAGAAACTTGCACCATTGGCAAGACTGGCAGCAATAAACAGTTTGTTATTTCGATCCATTATTTTTGTTATCCATTTTTAATGGCTACGTTATAAACAATAGAGGTGACTTAAGCCACCTCTATTTTGTAAGTCACGATACCGTGCTTTAAACCTGATTCAGGCTTTAAATCAGTATTTCACCGTATAACTTAAACCGTAGGTGCGACCTTGAGCCGCTAGGCTAGAAAGTGGGCCATAGACAGTTTCAACCGACTGACTGTATACCGACTTATAATCCGTATTCCACACGTTGTAGACACCAAAGCCCACATTACCCGGTCCTACTTTTGCATTGGCAATCACGTCCATCGTTGCAAAGCCTTTAATTGCCGCTGCTGGAGCAGATCCATATTTCACAGCGTCTTTTTGGGCTTTGTCAGTACCGCCAATCGCTAAAGCTTGAACACGTAGGCTCATGTCATTATCAAACTGCCATTCTGAAAATGCTGTTCCTTTTAAAGGTGCCACACGAATGGCATCCAATTCTTGCCAGTCACCTTGGGTATTTTTAAATTGGCCCGTGGTATATGCAACTGTGCCCCCAACCGTCCAATTTGGTTGAACTTCATAACTGGCATTGGCTTCGACACCATAGATACGTTCATCGGTATCAATAACATCAATGGTGTAATTCGGCGCACCAAATTTCAGGCTTTTATCTGAGTCATTATAAAAAGCCGTCACTCCTGCATTTAAACCACCGGCATTTTGTACACGCCAACCGAGTTCATAGTTATTGACTTTAATCGGGTCAATGGTTTGGCTATTAATCACAGAATTTGCTGGCACATCACGCAGCATACGTTGCACATCGGGCAAGTTTGAACCTTGTGAGAAATTCGCAAACACTTGCTGTGCATCTGTTAAGTGATACACCGCGCCAACATTAAACAGCGTTGCATCATGTTTTACTTTACCGCCATTCAGCGTTTTCGCCACATAACCTGGGGTTAAATCTGCAGTAATGGCTTCCATATAAGGCACAGATGAATCGACATCACTCTCTACCCGCTCATGGCGAATGCCGGCCTGTAAGCCAAGACGGTCGGTTAATTCATATTGCGCTTGGGCAAATACCCCAAGTTTTTCTGTTTCAACATCAGGGCCAAAGGCATAATAGTTAAACGGCTGATAACTCAGACCATTACTTTGAATAAATGTAGCACTGTCATACATTTGGATATTTTGTTGATCTTTTTCATTTTCATAGTCCACACCATAGGTTAGCCCCAGTTCACGACCATTTAAGTTAAGATCTTTTTGTAGAGCAACACGCGCGCCTAACACATCAATATCGGTTTCTGACTGATACACCAAGAAGAGTTCAGGTGCCATTTGACGTGCAGATGGGAACCAACGTGCCTTTTCATTTCGATAATACGTTTCAGCGTTTAGACGATGCCCTAAAATATCTTGATTTTCATATTGTGCGTTGACGCTATAACGTTCAGTTTGTGGTTGTTCGGCAAGTTGTAAGCCTTTTACCGCATTTAAAGACAACGGCAGCTTGCCACCCACGGGCTGTGAGCGCAGCGCATTTAAATTTGGACCATAGTCTGGACCATAGTCACTATCTTGCTCATCATTATAATATTGCGCACCGAAACTCAGCATTTGACCATCGGCAATTTTCCAACTGACACGACCATTTAGATCTAAGGTGTCGGTATCTTGACGGTCTGTTTGCGCAATCTCAGGCCCAATACGGTTGCCATGGCTATCTTGTATTTCACCACGTTTGGTATAGCTAGCACCTAAAGTTCCGCGTAAATTGCCTTGATTAAAGTTCATGGTTTGAGCAGCTTCATAAGCTAACGCATCGGACTTAAAGTTATTACCAGAAGTGACACCGACTTTCGTTTCAAAACTCAGCGGCTCTGATCCACCTCGTTTGGTGATGATATTGATAATACCGCCTGTTGCACCTGAACCATAAATACTACTTGCACCTGAGACCACTTCAATTCGTTCAATCATCGACGGGCTAATACTTGCCAGTTGTCGAGATCCATCACGATATCCCGTTTGCGGCACACCATCGATCATGTATTGCACCACACGTCCACGCATGGTCATCCCATAGTTAGACGTTGTACCACTCGATGGAGTCAGTGATGGCACCAATAAACCGACAATATCAGCTGTGCTTTTACCTGCATTGGCTTGTTTTTCAATTTCTTCTTTAGGAATGCTGTACACCGTACCCGCAATATCGGCAATGCTTTTCGCAGAACGAGTTGCCGTCACAACAATCGGTGCCATTTTAGTAGCTTCTGCAGTTTGTGTTTCAACTGCAGTATTTTGTGCAGTGTCTGTCGTGACGTCTTGCGCATAAAGCTGAGTGCAAATTGCTAAGCTGAGACACGTCAGTTGCATCGGTAAAGCTAAACGTTTCATATTCTTTTCCATTTCTTAGAGTTCCGATTGAGTCGGAAGTGTTTGAGTTTTTAAATTTTGTGTTTTTAAAACAATGCGTTGACTAAGTAAGACACTGATTACTGAGCCGATTGCCAATACCAAGTAAAAATGTCCATAGCCTAATGATTTTGCGAGAAAGCCTGAAAATGCGCCGCCAATGAAGTACACAAGCAACTCAAAGCAAACTAATATGGTGAAATCGGTACCGGCCTGTTCTTTAGAACTGGTCTGCATGAAATAGGCATAGAGTGATGTCATGGCGATATAACGAATGGCTAGCATCAACACGACAAATACACCTAAAAGCAGATGCCATTGATTCAACCATCCCAATACAACGGCTGCCCCAATGACGGCATATAGCAATGTACGTAACCATCCTGCCCAGACCAACAATTGCGTCGCTTTGATTTTTTTCAGCAATACAGCTGCACTAACAGCTGCAATCAGGCCGACACCGGCACCGACCACAGACATCAACACCCCGATCTGAGACAGTGACCATTTTTGATCGATCAACATTGGATTCAGCATTGCCATAGCGGGTGCTTCCACCACGCGATAACAAACGATGAGCAGCAAGGCCCAACGAATCTCAGGTCGTTTAAACGCTTGTCGTAGGCTTGGTTTGGCTTTGGCAATTTGAGTTTCTGGTTCTTCTTGAATAAAAAACACAGCAAACATGGTTAAAAATGTCAGCAGCGCTAAAGTTGTGAGCGCTGACTGCCAACCCCAATATTGGTAAATCCATAAAGTCGCAGCACCACCGAGCATGCTACCGACGGCCACCCCAATACTCTGTGCCATACTGCCCAGACGGTAATTATCTTCAGTAAATTTCTCTACGGTATAACCATCAATCGCAATATCTTGCGTTGCTGCAAACGTTGAAATCCATAAACCAACAATGACAAATAAAGTCAGCCCATAAGAAAACTGCGTAAAGGCTAAAACCAATACCCCCAGTACCAATGCGATTTGCGTGAATAATAGCCATGTTTTACGTTTACCGAGTTTTTTGACATAGAGCTGATCGATCCAAGGCGCCCAAAAAAACTTGAATGCCCATGGAATGTAAAGCAGCGATAACATGCCGATCCAGCGTAAATCTACCCCTTGATGTCGTAAAATGGCAGGCAAAGCCACATTGTAAAAATACAAAGGCAATGCATGTGCTAAGTACAAAATAATCACGACGCTCAAACTCAGGACTGAAATTTGAGATGGTGAAATTGCATGATTTAATTTTCTTGAGTGTTGTTGCATATCCACCTCTGCACTGCCCATTGCAGCGCATCAGACTGTTCTAATGAAACGTAATAAGGCACACGCCACGCTGCATGCAGCGCGGGTGTATTTAAACGTTTGAAGTCATCTGGATCTTGCGCAATACGCACCAGACCCAAACAATATTGAAAAAAGAGATGTTTAAACTTCTTGTACCAAACGGCCTGTATTTGCCGATATTCTTCAGGAAATGTCGTTCCCTCAGCCGTTTGCATTACCAAAACAAAGGGCTGACTTTTCAGAAAAAAGCGCTCAACTTGAGTCAACCATTGTTCAAACTCTTCCACTGAAACATGCGCTGAAAAGCGCATGTCCAGTATGTGCATGTGGGTGCAGCTGTAACTCATGACACCGCCTTAGCTAGTTGCTGATGCTGAAATGCCTTGGAGTCGTTTAAGTAATGACCGAATTTTGCATAAAAAGTTTCTCTAAAGCAGTAATACAACATGGCAGTCTTTTCAGGCATTGGGATTAGGCGCTGCGCTTCATAGCACATGTCTTCAACCACAACGGCATAAGGCTTCACACTATGATCAGGTTCTCCCACAATCTTGGCTGATGCGGCATTTTCGAAGATATAAAAACTCAATAAACGCATGACGGGACGTAAATAGCCTTTACCAAAAACGGACTTTTCACCAAATAACAAATGCCAACCTAGATCCAGCTCGTCACCGTCGTAGTACAAACCTAAACGATCCCGTTTTCCCTCGTAAATCTCTGTGTAGCCCACATCTTTACCGTTTACCCCTACAATCAAAATTCGGTGATGATCATCTGCCAGCATTTTTTCGTAATACACTTTTAGTTCAGTTTCTGACTTATTGAGCTGCCATTGTGGAATCACATGCGGTTCATGCATCCATTTATGAACCAAAGCCATATCTTCTGGATATTGCATTTGTCGTAAGTAGTATTGCGTCTCATTCTCATGGTATTCATAAAAATCAGGTAGTTGTCGTGATAACGTTGTCATGATGTCGTCCTTTAAATTTGTTTAATCTTTTCTGTTCTTAGCTCAAAAATCTGCTTATGACGCAATACGGTTGGTTGTCGTTTTCTGTTCGGCGGTATGCTGTTGTTCTGCCCAGTGATTTAACGTGCTTGGACTCACAGGATTAGCAATTAGGTCTAAAAATACCGGTACTGGTCGTTCTGCTTCGTCGTTATAACTGGTGGTAAACAGTCGAACACGGTTCAGACAAATTTTCTCGAAACTTGGACGGAACATACTGAATTTTTCAATACGATCTGCCAATTCAGGATGTGCTTGATGAAATTCGTCGATCACGCTGGAGATGGTTTGCCAAAACTCAAGTTCTGTATGCTCTGGATAATCTTCAAGGAAGACATTACAGATATAGCGGTAATGCACCATGAATAAACCTGTAAAGATAAAGTGACTAAGTTCTTCAGCAGGATGGCGCAGTAAAATTTGCCCTTCGGGTGGTAAATTTTCGAGTTCTGGAAAATCTTCATCAACTAAATTGACATCATCAATAAAGTCCTTCAGCACCATTTTTTTCGGTAAGCCATTTTCATGGATCAACATGGTGTTTTCACCGTGTGGAGAAAAAGCTAAACCATATTTGTATAAGCAAATCAGTAGCGGTGTTACGCAGACTTCAGCAAAACGCTTCAGCCATTGCAAAGGCGTCAAACCTGAAGCCTGAATCAACACATATAAAATAGACTGACCATTTAGATCTCGATGTAACAATGCGGCTTGGGAAAGTGCCATCTCATGTTCACCAATACATGGCTCTACACTTTCACGCCATAAGCACCCAAACAATTCTTTAAATTGGTAAGGCGCACCGTCTATCTGATCAAAACACGGCTGTTGTAATGTGAGACTTGCAACTTCGCCCAAAAATGCTACCTGTGTTTTTTGCAGGTCTACATCATGATATTGAATGTCCTTCAGCCAAGCGGTCACCGCAGGTGCAGCCAAATTTCGTTTTGAAGGCAAACCTCGATAGACCGCCGTATTAAAGATACTGACGGGTAACTTCACATAATGCCGTTCAGGATGACTGGTATTGCATAAGGTACGAATTGATTGCATTGGCACATAATCATCTTGTCCAATGTCCAGCTCTACAATGCGCTGATCGACGATTTCATTGGCATAGGTCGGGATTAACCACTGATGCCACTGCCACGCATGTACAGGAATAAAATAATACTCAGCAGCATCTACGGCTTTGTCCGCCAATTGCTGTTGAAAATCGTGTAATTGCGCAGAATTCAATTCATGGCGATATAAGCTTTTCGCATCCCAAGCCTCGGTCGAACGAAACTCAGCTAAATCACGATGAACAGCTAACCACAGAACTTTAACCGTTGGAGAAATCTCTGGTGCTGAGCTTAAATAATCATCATAGCCAAAGCCCATACGGCCTTTACTCATAATGAGCCAAGGGTGTCCACGCAACATACCTTCAATTTGATAGTGCGGTGCTGACAGCACAGCCTGACTCAGCAATCGCTGTTCATCAAAAACGTGTGCTTCAGCCAACCATGTATTGTTCATTTCTTTAATCAAATAGGCCTTGGTAAATGGTTTCACCTCAGCTTGATTTGAAAAAGCACGAATAAATTCATGCAGATTCCATGCGGGCTCTGTTGTCGATTCACTTAACTCTCGAACGCTCCCTTCAACAATACGCCAATGCCCAAGCAGAAACTGAGTCGCTTCAAATTGATACGTTTTGTCATCCAGATTGAGTTGCCAAGTGTTATTTTCCACTTGCTGAATCTGAATAATTTCTTCATATAAAAATTCAGCAATCGCCATTTCAATCAGTCTTTGCCCTGCACGGCGCCACTGCGTTTGATTTATCTGTAATTTTGCAAATGTCATTATAATTTCTCGAGTTTAACCGCATTCTGTTCTTGCTTATTCGGCATAGTCGTATTGCGGTTCATTGTATAGTTGGCAATGGTTTTTTTTACGGATAAAGATCTTTGGATATTGGTTGGCGCTGATTTCTTCACAATGCCCATACTGTGCATTTCAGTATTTTCACTGGGTGAAAAATGTTGGAAACTTTGTGCTTGATCGCCTAAATCGTATAAGTCAAAACCCAATAATTGATTGGCAATGACCGCTGCACGGTGAGCACCCAGCCCTAAATCTGGTGTTCCTACGCCGTGGCTGTGCATTTCCTGATTTTGAACAAAAATTTCACCGACAGCGTCATGCTGTACGCGGTAGTCCTGACTAATTTTCCAGCGACCGAATTCATCACATTGAATCAGTGGTTTTAGATATTTGAGATATTGCCACTCTGGACTGTGATATCCCGTTGAAGCCACGACAAAGTCCGCATCTAGATAGAATTGTTCTGCCGTGACTTTATGCTGAAACTGCAAACGGATGCCCGCACCATGAGGCTCGGCATCGACCAAACCCACCTGAGCATGTAAATGCGTCTGTTGAATATTTTGACCAATACTCCGGTGATACAGTTTTTGGTAAATATCACGGATGGTTTTTGCACTGATGCCCTTATATAACAAACCTTGTTGTTTCAGTTGTTCGGCTTTATTTTCAGGACTTAGTTGATAAAAATGCGTAGTATAATCCGGACTAAAATGCTCTAAACCAAGCGGCGCATATTCCATCGGGAAAAACCCATTAGAACGGGTCAGCCAATGCAATTTAAACTGCGCTGTTGTCGTCTGATCCTGCAAATATTGACGATCAAACAGATCCATAAAAACTTCGGCCGAAGACTGGCCTGATCCCAGTACAACCACATTCCCTTTCAAGTGATTTAACGCTGCATTGCAATAATTTGCAGAATGTAAGCAGCGCTCCGGATATTGCTGTTGTATGTCTTTTAGACACTGTGGTAAATGCGGAACATTACCCGAACCAATGACCAAATTTCGGCATTGATAACGTCTAAAACGTCCATCTTGCTCAACCATGACTTCAAAGCCTTGCTCTTGGGCATAAATGGCTTTTACGGTTGATTGATATTGAATATGCTCTAGTTGGTCTGCAACCCATTGACAATAATGGTTATATTCACGTCTAGGAATCTGAGCTTGTTCTAAAAAATAGAATTTGTATAAACGCTGCTGCGCCTTTAAGTAATTTAAAAAACTAAAAGGACTGGTTGGATCGACCATGGAAACCAGATCGGCCATAAACGGCACTTGCAACACGGTATTGGGCAATTGCATACCCGCATGCCAATCGAACTGTGGTTTCTTTTCAAAAAATTGATACTGCAAATGATTTTGCTTATGTAGCAAACTCGCCAAACTAAGGTTAAATGGCCCTAAGCCTATCCCAATAAAATCAAGCATATTGCACATCCTTCTGTTCCACACATAAAGGATTTGGCAACTGTACATAAACCGATTGCTGATCGACTGGGGCAATCAATTCATCCAGCTCATACAAGCGTGTCAACAGATTGCCCTTATACGGCAAGGTTGGCTGATACAGTAATGAATGAATCAATGAACTCTCTGGATAAGCCTGATGTAAGTCCAACAGTTCATTTTGCAATATCGATAACAACACTTGCTCTGTAACATATCCAGTTGCACCAATTGCATTGATGATTCCAAATAAAGTATTACCAAAGAAATAATAGCTAAAGCGCTCATCGACAAAGGCTTTTGAACCCACGGCATGCGCTTTTTCTTCCAACTCTGGAAACGCTGTTAAGACTTCACCTGCAAGTTCTTCAATATAGTAAAAGCCTTGATTGTCACGCAGCCATAGATATTTAGGCATTGCATGTTCAAGCTCAAGTAAGACATTTTGCTGATGTGATTCAAAAGCCATTCCGTATTGGTGATACAAATACATCAATGGTTTCAGACTAATTGCCAAAAATTGTTTAAACCAATTGATCGCAATAGCGCTTTGATCAAGTTCAGGTTGTTGTTTTGCTATTTGTTCAAATAAGGCATTAAAACGGTTTTTCGGCTGTGCAGGATGCTCTTGGCACAATGACGCAATACAACTCACCTGCTGCTTTTCACTGAAAGGCTGATCACGGAAGATGCAAATAGTTTCTTCGACGATTTCATCATCTATGCTCAATGCCATCCACGCAGGATCATTCACCGCTTTGAGCGTTGGGCATTGTTGTAAAATACGTTCACCGAGACTTGAATGCCAAAGTCGATGGGTCATTTCACCACGGTGGCATTCTTTGGCAAGATTGACTCGGATTGAATTGGTGATCATTACAGATAGTGATGGTTTTAACATCCACGGCGCTGCAAAACTTGCCATAGTCCGTACCGAAGTTGTTGGTGAAAATGCCCAACCTTTCTCGCCAAAATCGATAATTTTTAATTTGGTTTTTAAACTTTTAAACCATGCTTTTGACTGTAAATAACGTGCTTGCCAAGGATGCAAAGGCAATAACTTATAATGCGAATAAGCATTCAGTAGTGCTTGATCTGTTTCTGATAAATGCCATTGCAATTCGCTTTTCAATTGCGCTGATACTGATTGATCTAAAGCTGAACCTTCTTGAATATATTCTGGAGCCACCAACCAATAATGCAGTTGGCTGAGACCTTTGGCTTCTGGCGAATACCTTTCCCAATCTTCATGCACAAAACCGACCCGACTTTTCGGTGCAGGATGCATGCTGTGCCCTAAAATTAAAGCTTGTTCCGATTCAATGAAACTTTGTTCCGCTTGGACCAAAGCCTCAAAATCATGTTCACGTAGTGTCAAAAATTGAATAAGCGCTTCACGACTTTCGATCCAACGTTCTAATAATGATGAAGCATCCAGTGTATGACCTGACTCTTGTACGAGCTGTTCAAGTAATAAACTCGCGATCGCGGTGATACTAAATGACTGTTTCTGTCCCTTGTTAAAGACGTGTGGGAGATCTGCAAGACGATGTCTACCAACAAGGCTGACATAAGATAGTGGTACAAATAACTGTGATTGAATGCAATCTAAAGGGATGCATAACAACGTCAAGCCTTGGCTAAACGTCAATTGTGATGAATTCTGTTGATACTTTTCCAGTAAAATACCTTTACCGGTTTCTTGTGAGTATGCATTGACAAGATGCTGCATCGCCAAGCGATTAGCAAGCTCTTTCATCTGACCATATCCTCTATTTTTAAGCTTTTCCAAGCTTTGTCATGTAATTATGTTTCTTTAACTGTGCAAATAATGCTTAGTACGCTGGCCAGCGTGAAACCATGTTAATGATAATCATTATTGTTAATAATTGCATTTTTGTGAAAATTTGCTACAGGATTGCAAATTTGGTCTTATCTCTATGTATTTAAAAATTAATTTTTTTAATATAAACTTTTCTGTTTTTATTTATACAATTTTCTGAAATGGAACTAAATGATAATTTTCTCATTTAGCATAGAACAAATAAATCATGCTGCTTATTTTTTAGCCGAATTATCACATTGTGCAACTTAAACTAAAAACCCATGTCTTTTACATGGGTTTTTATATTCTGCTTTTAACCAAGCTTTTATTTAAATCAAGGAACGAAATGTGCAGTTAAATTTTAATCATTGAAGACTTTACTAACACCATACTGGCCATACATCCTTATTGCCAATTAGCATGTATTTCATAACAAACACCTACTGATTTCTGATCTATATCTTCTATTCAGACTGGTTATACAGCATGAATTATGTACTCCAATGATTTGGTTGAAATCAATCAATTGATTTAACAACCCAATCCAAAAACTTGTGCTTATCAAAAAAGTCTGGCGCAGCATTCGCAAATATACTTTTTTCTCTGTTGTTAAAGATTCCTTTGTAATAAAAAGACCTATCTGCGGTAAATTTTGACTCTTCCCCTTCATGCAACTCTCTAAAGAAGATCGATAACTGCATAAATCGACTTTTAGATGCTAAACTGTGTTTTTCTAATACAAAATTATAGATTTGCTCAATAATCGCTTTAGTATTTGAATAAGGCATTTTGTTGTCTCTTAATTTGATCACACTTTCAAATTACAGCTTTTAAATTAAAATACAACTATTTTAGTCGGATTTTAAATACCTATTTTTTATAAGTATTTTTATAATTAAACACCTTTAAGTGCTATTAATGAATCAACCTCTAAACATGAAGTTTTACTAAATTCTACTTCTGCGACTACAAACATTTTCGTTATTCAAAGCTAAAGAAACAACAAAAGTGTAGTCTTAGCTAGAACTTCCAAATTAAAAATAATCAGTTGGAGTGAATTGATCAGTATTAATATGCACAAAATACGTATTAACCAAGATTAAAATGTTAAAAGTTTTAGCTGAACAAGGACTTCACCTAGATGTATATCAAAATTTTAAAGTTTATAAGTATTCTCATTTTTAGCAGTATTTTAACAACAGGATGTAAATCTTCACCGTCTCCTCAGCAAGAATTAGATGTACAGGCAAATTTTTTCCCGTCTATGTTGAGAATTGATGGAAATCTCTTTGCCCTTGCTAATCAAACACCTCCTAATGATTTAACTATAGAATTATTTAAATCAACACTACTCAAAGCAACTTTGTTAAGAAAATACGAAGCTGAGGCAAAAAACAATTTTAGTTTAGAAAAAAATAGAAATCCAATTGAGCTGAATTCAATGTGTTTGATGACTAAATTTCTTCTAAATAAATCATATATTCAAAAAGCTAATCTCAATCCTGAATTTTATGAAGATATTTACGGCTGGATTAAAACAAAGAATAGTTCTTGGGAAAACTTACTTAAAGAGACTAAACCCGGAGAGTTCGGATATTCATGTGTGATTTCTCCTTCAAATATCCCCAATTAAGATGTGACATCGAACCAAAAAGCCGCTTAATGCGGCTATTGATATTTTAGGGGCTTTCGAATAGTGAGTAACACCGCTAATTTCAGTTGATTTTAGGGAATCATAAATTCCGTTTAGACATCTATCACATCAGCAAAGTTTGCACCCAAAACTTTTGCTAAATCTTCGGGTTTTAAACCAATATCCAAACCACGCTTACCACCACTGACATAGATTTTAGGTAAGCGCTGTGCAGAAGCATCGATCACAGTTTTTAAGCGTTTTTTCTGTCCAACTGGACTAATACCACCAACCAAATAACCAGTTAAACGCTCTGCATCTTTTGGATCGGCCATTTTGAGTTTTTTACAGCCAAATGCTGTGGCCACTTTTTTCAAATTCAGCTGATATTCCACTGGCAATACGGCAACAAAGTAATTTTTATCGTCCGTAACCATCAATGTTTTAAATACTTCATCGACCGTTAAGCCTAGTTTTTCCGCAGCTTCTAAACCAAAACTTTTTGCTTCTGGGTCATGATCATATTCATGAATGGTAAAGTCGATTTTATTAGATTTTAAGAGTTTACATGCAGGTGTCATTGCTTTTTCGTCATTCCATTCGGACAACTAGGAAAACTCGATTATAAGCCTATTCTCGAAAGACCGGCGAAGACTTTTATATTTTTCATGAACACGACTTGTGCAATAAGTTTGAGTTGAATACATTTAAACAAAGCAAAAATTTCAAAAAAATATGACAACGCTGACTCAAGACCTCACCCAATTATTATCTGTAGTTCCCAAAGATCAGGGCTACTTTTTGGCACAGAGCAAACCTCTGTTTGGTGACCATATTTTTGGTGGGCAATTACTTGCTCAGAGCATAGTCAGTGCATCCTTTACCTGCACACTCCCACTCCACTCTTTACATGCCAACTTTATTTCTGCGGGTCTTGCAAATCATCCCGTATTATTTAAAGTCGAAAATTTACGTGATAGCCATAGTTTTTCTACACGACAAGTGACCGCCATACAGCATGGCAAACCAATATATATGGTGATGTTGTCCTATATGAAAAACGAAACGGGTATGGAGTATCAAATACCTGAACCAGATCTGATCCAACAGTTTCCACCAAGTATGCTCAAAGAAGAGCAATTCTATAAAGCGCAAATCCAATCATCTATTTCACCTGAATATCTATCCACATTTTTACAGCCTTTTCAGCTTATATCTAAACCAATTGAATACGTGCTGACAGATATGCCACCGTCCGGTCATGCTTCTGTATTAAATCAAAATCAATATGCAGAATATTTAAAACTCCATGATGCCTTGGATGCACAATTTGACCAACTTCATATACATCAGGCTATTGCAGCATACTATTCAGACTATAATTTATATTCTGCGGCGCTCAAAACACATGGTTTAAATTATCTGTCTCCTGAACTCTTCACAACTAGCCTTGATCATTCGATGTATTTTCATCATGCCTTTCGGGTGGATGATTGGGTTTTCTATGACATGAATACCACCCGAACCTCCCAATCACGTGGGCTTAGTCATGGGCAAATGTGGCAAGATGGAAAATTAGTCGCAAGTACTACACAAGAAAACTTAATGCGTTATAAAGGTAAATCTTGAGGCCTGTGACAATCTTTAACATTCAAATTCTTGTTAAGTGAAGCATCCAGCGTATAAAATTCATGCAAATCATACCGCTATAACAATAATATGCCTTCGATCTACCAGCTTAAGCCTGCATTTCAAAACTTACTTCGACCTTTGGTTAAATCACTTCATCATCTTGGTATTACAGCAAATCAAGTAACACTACTAGCAATGTTCATTTCGCTAGCTGTGGCATTTTTTATTTATATCTTTTTCTCTCACAACGGTATTGGCATTTTACTGCTGATTTTCCCTGTATGGATGCTTATTCGTATGGGCTTCAATGCCATAGATGGCATGCTAGCACGTGAGTTCAACCAACAATCCAAACTCGGTGCTTTTTATAATGAATTATGTGATGTGATTTCTGACTCAGCACTCTATTTTAGTTTAATTTGTTTTGCTTTTATTCAAGCCGAACTGCTAATTTTGACCTGTTTTCTCGCCATACTTGCTGAATATACAGGTGTGATGGCGCCATTAGTGGGTCAAGAACGTCGCTACGATGGTCCAATGGGAAAAAGTGACCGTGCTTTTGTATTTAGCATCATCTGTATCGTGATCGTGACTTCTTCTATATTTAACTTCGGTTTAAACACATTGTCTATTATCTGCAATAGTATTTTGATTATTATCATTTTTTTATTATTTATCACGATTTATAACCGCATTAAAAATAGCATTATCAACCCACAATAAATTTCAGTTTAGATCGTCAGTCGATTCATTATTTTGAGAACAACACAATGTATAACAATACTCAGCATACCTTTACGAGCCATGATGGAACATCCTTGTTTTATCAACATTGGGAAAATAGCAGTTTAAAAAACAACCGTAAGAAAAAAGCGGTGATCTTATTTCATCGTGGCCATGAACATTCGGGACGAATGGCGCATTTGGTCAATGAATTGAATTTGCCTGATTTTGATTTTTTCGCTTGGGATGCGCGAGGTCACGGCAATACCCCAGGTGAACGTGGTGATGCCCCTAGCTTTTCTGCATGCGTTCAGGACATTCAATATTTTATTCAGCATATTGAACAAACTTACCAAATTCGATCAGAAAATATAGCAATTGTAGCTCAAAGCGTTGGTGCTGTTTTAGCCGCGACATGGGTGCATGATTATGCCCCTAAAATTCGTTCTTTATGCCTAGCCTCGCCTGCATTTGACATCAAACTCTATGTGCCTTTTGCAAAACCCGGCTTAACACTCCTCAACAAATTCGCTGGCAACTTTTTTATTAATAGTTATGTCAAAGCCAAAATGTTGACACACGATACTGCACGTGCGCAAAGTTATGATACTGACCCAAAAATCGCTCGGGCCATTTCAGTCCGGATGCTGCTGGGGCTATACGCAGCTTCAGATCGAATCGTTAAAGATGCACAAAATATTTTTGTTCCTACTCAAGTCTTATGTTCAGGATCTGACTTCGTGGTGCATCAAAAACCACAATTGGCGTTTTATCAAAACCTCCCACATCCAATGAAGGAATTTCACGTCTTAGACGGTTTTTATCATGATACTTTGGGTGAAAAACATCGAAAAATCGCCACAGATAAAATCCATCGCTTTATTCAACAATGTTTTAAACAAGCATATTCCGCACCTAAACTTTTAGATGCAGATAAAATTGGCCCAAGCTGTGCCGTTGCAGAAACATTAAGTTCAACGCTTCCAAAACACTCTTTAAAACATGCATTTTGGAGCTTAACAAAACAAAATCTTAAAATTGGTAGTCTCTTTTCTAAAGGTTTAAAAATTGGTGAAGAGACAGGATATGACTCCGGCAGTACCTTAGATTTTGTCTACAGAGATCAATCAGAAAGCCAAAATGCACTGGGTAAAATCATCGATCGACAATATTTAAATGCGATTGGTTGGCGTGGTATTCGCGTTAGAAAACAAAATATTGAAGCGCTATTAACGAAATATGCTTCTAAGTTAAATGATGCCCAACACGCGGTACGGATTATGGATATTGCTGCAGGCCATGGCCGATATATTTTAGATGCTGTACAAAAACTGCCTCAACAGCCTGAATCCATCCTGCTTAGAGACTATAGCTCGATCAATGTACAAGCTGGTCAAGCAATGATTGAGCAAAGAGGTTTAAGCCAGATTGCCAAATTTGTAGAAGCGGATGCATTTGATACCACTTCTTTAGCCAGTGTTGAACCTAAACCCACTCTAGCCGTGGTCTCAGGTTTATACGAATTATTTAGTGATAATGATTTACTTAGACAGTCCTTATCCGGCTTAAGCCAGGCCATTGAGAAAGATGGTTATCTCATCTACACGGGTCAAATTTGGCATCCGCAACAAGAGTTTATCGCCCGTGCCCTGACCTCACATCGCCAAGGAGATGCATGGGTCATGCGTTTGCGCTCACAAGCAGAAATGGATGCCTTGGTTGAGCAAGCCGGTTTCAAGAAAGTCGATCAAGTCATTGATGAGTTTGGTATTTTCACAGTTTCCGTTGCACAAAAAATTTAAGCTTGGATGGTCAATCTTATGCATAAACTGGATACGGAAACAGGAACTTGGAAATACGGCCTACTGTGTTTGGCATTTCTGGCACCTTTTTTCTTCTTAAGTTATGGTTTTGCCAATCAATACGCTGCAGGCTTAGCTTCCGTACCTGTTATCGTCTTTGAATGGGAAAAATATATTCCGCTTTGGCCATGGAGTATTGTGCCTTATTGGTCGATTGATCTGTTCTATGGTTTGTCTTTATTACTTTGTTGGAATAAGTTTGAATTAAAACAACATGTCCTGCGACTATTTTCGGCACAAATCCTTTCAATCAGCTGCTTTTTACTTTTCCCATTACGCTTTAGCTTTGAACGCCCCGAACTCACAGGTTTTTTCGGCCTATGGTTTGATGTCTTGATGGGCTTTGATAAACCGTTTAATCAAGCACCTTCCCTGCACATTGTGCTACTGGTGATACTTTGGGATTTTTTCCGTCGGCATAGCACAGGCAAACTAAAATATCTGGTAGATGGTTGGTCCTTTTTGATTGGTCTCTCAGTTCTAACCACTTGGCAGCACCATTTTATAGATATCCCAACTGGTTTATTGGTCGGTGCCTTATGTTTATGGCTATTCCCAATGTCTGGCTCTGCGCCATGGACTCAAAACAGCCAGAGTCGGCTAAGTTTAAAACACATTAAAATCGGCATCCTTTATCTGTTTGCTGCCTTATTGTGTAGCGCAATCGCACATGCAAAAGGTTGGTGGCTTTGGCTACTCTATCCTGCGAGCAGTCTACTTTTAGTTTCGTTTGCATATTTATTCAATCGACCCCATTTTTTTCAAAAACTCAGTCATGGTGATATGACTATTGCTGCAAAAATGCTGTTCGCACCCTACCTTATATTTGCTTGGATCAATAGCCGAATCTGGACCTATCGCCATCCTGAAGATTCTAAAATCATCAAAATCAATCAGAGTTATATTTATTTAGGTCGCTATCCGTCCAAACAGGTCATGCAACAATATGATGCTTTACTCGATTGTTGCGCAGAATTGCCCACTTATCCAAAGTGCTCATATGCCCAAAACTTGAGTTTAGACCTGATTCCTTTACAGGCCAATCAGCTGCATCATGCTGTAGAGTCTTTAGAACTACTCTTAAAATCTAATAACAATGATGAAGCACAAAACATTTTGGTTTTCTGTGCTTTGGGATATTCACGAAGTAGTGCTGTAGTTGCCGCATTATTATTGAAACAACATCCTGAATATTCAGTCGAAGATGTTTTACGGATTATTCGCCATAACCGTCCTTGGGTCGTGCTAAAAGCACCTCAAATAAAACATTTAAATACTTATCGTTTAAAACTTAAAGGACTTGCACCATGAATTTACAACTTGTGGTGCTATCAAAGTTGTTGCAATCTACCACAGGGTTGCTCATCTCAGCTTATGTGGCAGCGATTCTCACACTCTGGCTCATCATCCAGTTTGGCAATGTGATGCTATTCGATTTGCTATATATATTAATTTGTCTAGTTTTGCTCGGAATACAACATTATTTAAGCCTGAGAATCAAATTTGATTCGACACTTTTAGCCACTGTCGCTGAATACAGCCAAACTCAAAACCTTGAACAAACCACCAAGGAGCTGGACTTAAGTTTAATCAACTTAAAATTAATGCCTGCAAATAAATGTGGTCGCGCATGGGAGCTGCGTGAATTAGGTTGTCTGGCTTTATTTAAATGGCAGATATTTGTGCTTTGCTTGCAATACATCGCATTCATCTGCATATTTTTACTGTATAAATAATTCACAATAATTTGAAGCCATGCCAAATCCAATAGACACTTCAGGGAATTCTCACTCACCAATGAAAGGTAATTTTTTAAGCCGTTCAATTGCTCGCTATATTGCCTTTCTCACTCGTCGTGGTGCGCGGCTGCTCACGGGCGCGCGGAGTCTATGGGTCGGGTGCAAACCGGTTATGAAACAGCGTATTTATTATGCAAATCATAATAGCCATATCGACTTTATTTTACTTTGGTCTTCTTTGCCGACAGATCTCAGACGAAAGACGCGTCCTGTAGCTGCTTCGGATTATTGGTTAAAAGATGGCTTTCGACGTTTTCTCATTCAAGACACGTTTACTGGCGTCACTATTCAGCGAAATCGAGAGCAAAATCAAGATCCATTAGAACCGATCAAAACCGTATTAGCTCAAGGTGACTCGATTATTTTCTTTCCTGAGGGTACTCGAAATTTAAATGATGACGTTGAATTATTAGAGTTTAAAAGCGGCTTATTTCATCTCAAAAATCAATTTCCTGATGTTGAAATCGTACCGGTATGGATCTCAAATTTAAAACGTGTCATGCCTAAAGGCGCGCTTATACCACTCCCCCTATTATCTACCGTTATATTTGGTAAGCCTTTAGAAGCCCATAATGAACAGAGTAAAACTGAGTTTTTAAACTACGCTCAGGATGAATTACTCAAATTAAAAGCATTGGAGTATCAATAATGGAATTCACCAATGCGCAAATGACCTATGTATTGTTTGGTATCTTTGCAGTTATTTTGATTATTGCCTCAACCATTGGCTCAATACTAAAATTTAAAGCGGGTTATGCACCAGCACCGGTCATCGACAATTTAAATGCGCGGATCAATGCATGGTGGGTCATGTTGTTGGTACTTGGTGTAGCAATTTCATTAGGCAAAATTGCCTTTGTGATCCTGTTTGCGTTGATTTCACTCTTTGCTTTACGTGAATTTATCAGTTTACTCCCAACCCGTCGCGGTGATTATCTTCCGTTGCTGATCGCTTTTTATTTTGTCATCCCTTACCAGTATTACTTGGTGTATATCGACTGGTACGGGCTATATTCTATTTTTATTCCGCTGTATGTATTTCTTCTTATCCCTATCGCTACACTCAAAGCTGAAGATACCACGCGATTTTTGGAACGTAGCTCAAAAATTCAATGGGGTCTGATGATCAGCGTATTCTGTATTTCGCATGTGCCTGCGCTATTAAATCTTAAACTTCCCGGATTTGAAGGTGAAAAAATTTGGCTAGCGATCTGGCTGATCATGGTGGTACAAGCCTCCGATGTCTTACAATATGTCTGTGGCAAGCTATTTGGAAAACACAAAGTCGCACCGATACTTTCACCATCTAAGACCGTTGAGGGTTTAATCGGAGGCATTGCTTTAGCCACTGCACTAGGTATTGCTATGTCATGGCTTACACCCTTTAGCTATCTACAGGCTGCATGTATTGGTTTTATTGTTTGTATATTCGGTTTCTTTGGTGGTCTTGTCATGTCAGCCATTAAACGCGATCGTGGTGTAAAAGATTGGGGACAACTCATCCAAGGCCATGGTGGCATGCTCGACCGAATTGATTCCATCTGCTTTTCTGCACCGATTTTTTTCCATATTTTGCGCTATTGGTGGTCTTAAAAAGTGACTAAGTTTCAAATAGAAAATTTGGGATTTTAATTGATGTTACGGATGTAGAATTAATTTCACATTTTAAAAATGATTTTTAAGTTTATGCGACGGTGTCTTACATCTAAAGATTGAATAAAGGTATTAGCCTTCGGCTGGAGATACTCTTACGAAACGTTGTTTCTCATTCGGCAAAATGAGAAGCGAAGCTTCGCAAGGAAACCATCTTGCGGTGCAATGCACCTCACCGACAAAACGCGTTTACTAGCGTCAAATTATTCAAAGTATCGCAGAAACATTTTTGATTACAATAAGCCTTGTCTCAAACAATTGCGGATGACGTTACCGTGTATCGTTCTTTTATTTGAATCAACGTGCGCTTCTGATGTTACTGCGTAGCATCGGTTAATAATACACACAATAAAAAAATCCCAAGCAAACAAGCTTGGGATTCTTCTCATCAGGTATTCGACTTAAACGACTGAAATTGCAAACTTTTTAAAAATACTTGCACGACGTTTAGGATGAATATTGGCTTTAGTTAAATCACCTTGATAGTGATCATAGACCCGTTTATCCATCATCTTAAACCAAATAGAGGGTATTAAAGCAGGAATTAGCATAGTGGCATAGCCGCTAGGCAACTCTGGCGCTTCATCAAAATGTCTTAATGCCTGAAATGGACGAGTCGGATATGCATGATGGTCTGAATGTCGTTGTAATTGATACAAAAATAGATTGGTCACAATATTATTATTATTCCAACTATGTTCAGGCATGGTGCGGGCATAACTTCCATCCGTTTTTTGCTCACGCTTCAGACCATAATGTTCAATATAATTAATAATTTCAAAAAGGCTGATTCCATAAAAGGCCTGTGTAACTAAATACGGTGTCACGCCTTTACCAAACATTTTCAGCATCGAGGCATGAAAACCTGCACTCATCGCCCAACCATGAAACAGTTCATTGTCCTTCGAAAAGAAACTTAAACCTTTACGTTTTAAGCGTTGTTTTTCAATCTGCACCGCCGATTTAATTCCACCAAATACAGTGCGTGGCCAAAACTCATAAAAAGTTTCGCCCATTTTTGAAGATGCAGGATCTTCAGGCGTTGCCGCACGTTTATGGTGCCCATAAGGATGTTCTATACGGAAATGGCTATAACCTAATGGTGCGAGCGTCGCATGTGCCCAGTAATGGTCTTTTTTATGTGGTCGATGGCAGAGTTCATGTGCTGTATTTACGCCAACACCATTGATGGCACCCATCGAAATCCCAAGTAGAAGTTGATCTAATAATGAAACATCTTTACGGGTAACCACATAGCCTGCAAAAGCATTCGCTGCCATTTGCAGTGGAATAAATAGTTTGACTATACGATCATAATAGGGATCATTCACTAAAACTTTGATGTCATCATCTGTCGGGTTATTGGCATCATCACCGATCAGTGCATCCAGTGCAGGAATAATGACATGCAGTAGAAGCGGCCCTCCCATGGCAAATAGTTTTTTTGTCGGTTTGGGACCAAAATGATAACCCGCCAAGATCCCCATACCAATGACTGGTAAACCTGGACTCAATAGCCAACCATAACGTTTTTTATCTAAAACACTACCGATTTTGCTTTCTAACTGAGCGAGCTGCTGTTCATTTAATTTTACTGGTGCATTCATGCGCTAGACTTCCCTAATTACTTCTTCTGTGTTTATATTCGTAAAATATGGGCAGCCAGAACAGTTTTAAGCGTCCAAAAAAACTATGTGATCGTCTTTGGCATTTAAGGATAAATGTTGACCTTTAAGCACATAGTGACCATCTATAAATACAAAATTAATATGAGTAAATATTTGAAATATGGATGCTTTAAGTAAAATTTTTGATGATATTCATCTCCACCGATCTGAATATATTTATTTGAGATCAAAGCATCCTTGGGCTTTTCATTTTCAAGATCACAATGCCATGGTTGCGTATGTAGTGATTCAAGGTCAGTGTGTTGTACATATAGATCAAGAGCAGGTCTTACTTGAAGCTGGCGATCTTTGCCTTATTCCGTCAGGGCAAAACCACCACTGCAAATCTATACAGTCTGATATCTTGGTCGAATCAGTGAACATCACACCACTGTTTCAAGAGCAACGAAATAAAACCATTGAATTAAATTCTGCCGAATCTCATGAAGCAGAAGAATTATTTGTACTAGCGATCCGTGGACATGTCGACAGCATTATGGCAAAGCCTTTAGTGAATGCCCTCCCCACGCTGTTACATACACCACACATTATGAGCAGTACCGCACCGGAATGGTTGCAAATTGGCTTACATTTTCTGGCCGTTGAAGCGCATCAGATCCGTCCAGGCCGCGACAAAATTTTGGATCATTTGGTGAGTATTTTATTTATCGAATGTGTGCGTGATTATATTGCAGCCTTGTCAGATTCAAGCAGTTGGTTGCATGCCTTGAGTCATCCTGAATTATCCAACGCTTTGGCAGCGATTCATGAACGACCACAGCATGCTTGGACCGTCGAAAGTTTGGCAGAACAATGTTGTATGTCACGTTCTAAATTTGCCAGTTTATTCACTCAAATGCTTGGTGAATCCCCACTTGCCTATTTACAGCAACATCGTTTGCGACTAGCAACACAGCACTTACAAATGGGGCAACTGACTATTCAACAAATTGCCCATCGTATCGGTTACTCATCTGAAACGGCATTTAGCCAAACTTTTAAAAAGTTTTATGATCTAACACCGAGCCAGTATCGACAGCAGCATCAACTCGCAAAAACTGAGTCACCTTAAAGGTTTAATCTAAAAGCTTTAAAATCGCTTCCACAGGGTTTTCACTGTTACCTGAAAGCAGTTGTTTATGCATGGTGATGTGCTGCATCACTTGAATTTGCGATTTTTCAACATCCATCAAGCTTTCAATTTCTGCTGCTAATTTTTCAGGTGTTGCATCATGTTGAATAAGTTCCTGAATCACCTTTTTGCCCGCAATAATATTCGGCAATGAATAATACGGAATTTTGATCAGCAATTTCACCACATGGTAAGTCAGCCAATTTAACTTATAAAAGGCCACCATTGGACGGTGTAAAAGCATCGCTTCTAAAGTCGCTGTACCCGAAGCCAATGCGACAATATTCGATGCGTTCATCACCTGACGGCCAATTTTAGATTCGGTATCGGTGTTTTCCATCAAGCGAACTTTGGCTTGTAATGCTTCAGGGTACTGCTTGAGCAACAATTCGATTTGCTGTTTACGTGCATCATTAATTGCAGGAATCAGGAACACATAGTCTGGATGCTGCTCCGTCAAAATCTGTGCGGCGGACAGTACCAAAGGCCCCAAACGCTCAATTTCACCGCGACGGCTGCCCGGAAGTAATGCAATGTGTTTTTGATGCTCATCTAAGCCTAACTCGTGTTTAGCCGCAACGAGTGGATTATCTAAAGGCAACTGACTTGCCAATGGGTGTCCGACAAATGCAGCCGGAACTTGCCATTTTTGAAAAAATGCTTTTTCGAAAGGAAATAAACAAAGGACTAAATCGATAATCGCCTTGATGCCATGCACACGGCCTTGTCGCCATGCCCACACTGAAGGGCTGACATATTGCACTGTTTTAATTGGTAGCTGTTTTTGCTTCATGCTCTTAGATAAACGCAAATTAAAATCCGGTGCATCTATCCCTACAAAAACATCGACAGGGTTTTCAGTCCATTTTTCAACCAGACCATCACGTACAGCAAAGAGTTTTTTAATATCTTTTAAGACTTCAACGATCCCCATCACCGATAAAATATCCATCGGATAATAGCTGTTAAAGCCTTCTGCAATCATTTGCGGACCACCGATGCCTTCAAATTCCGCATCGATCCCTTGCTCTCGAAAACTACGGATAAGCTTGGCGCCTAATGTATCCCCGGATACTTCCCCAACCACGATGCCAATTTTAAGTTTCCGATTTTGCAAAAGTCTGTCCTTTTAACTCAATTTTCTTTAGCTATAGATTCTATACGAGTCCTTCACAAAGTTAATAGATTTCCTGAAAAAAGCTGCACAGCTCTAATTCACCATTTTAGAAATATTCCTCACTGTGCTTAGCTACTAACTAAAATTTTTTATACCAATGGTTCTGATTTCTACCGTATTTACTCTTAAACAATTTACGAAATAGTACTGCGGTTTTAAAACCCGTGCTTTCCGCAAGTTTATCAACTGAATAATCTGTCAATTCGAGCAATTCAGCCCCACATCGCAGTCTTTCATTATTTAACCATGTGACAATTGGTAGCCCTGTCGCATGTTTAAAATGTCTAGTTAGTGTCCTTCTACTCATATTCGAATAATGGCGAAACCTTATCTTTTTAAGGCGTATGAGACTTAGCAGCAGTGGAATTTATATACACTGTTGCTTATATCGATAAATATCAAATCAAAAGTTTAGAATTGAAAACCTACAGTGCATTTAGGTATTGGATATCCACTTCAGATATTCAAAGCCTTATATTCAAAATATATGATTTCACTGCAGCATAATCTACATTTGAACTATCAACCAGTTGAGAAAACCATAATCAATAACTTAGTTTAGATAAAATTCATTTATTTCAAAATTAAAAACATTCTTTATCTATTTTTTTCACAAGCAAATCACTAATCGAGACAACGACTTATATCAATTAGTCATAAGATATGCACGTTTTTTGATATTTGGCATTCAGCGATGGTCGGTCCTTTAGAGTTCATTCTGGCAGGTGTAATTGTAGGTTTCTGCGTAGGTATTACCGGCGTTGGCGGTGGTTCATTGATGACCCCTATCCTGATCAGCCTGTATAAAATTGAACCCCACATTGCGATCGGTACAGATCTACTGTATGCCGCAATTTCAAAATTTTGTGGTTCTTTAGTTCATGCCCGTAAAATGAATATCGTTTGGACCATTGTTATTTGGCTTGCAGTCGGCAGTATCCCTGCGTCTTTTGCGACCCATTGGGTACTTGAAAACTATCTCAGCCAATCGACACATTACAAAACCGTCTTAACCATGTTTTTAGGTTTTATGCTGACGATTACAGGGATCTCAATTATTTTCCGTGGTCATATCGAAAAATTCTTTAATAAATTTCGAAAAACTGATCAGTTGGATGATATGAGTGCTGATCTGGAGCGTATCAATTTCCAAGCTAAAAATAAGCGTGCATATATCATTATCATGGGGATTATTTTAGGCGTATTCGTTACTCTATCGTCTGTTGGTGCAGGTGCCTTCGGTATTATGGCTTTGGTGCTTATGTTCCCGAACTTACCGATGATTCGTATTATCGGCTCTGACGTCGTACATGCCGTGCTTCTTACACTGGTTGCAGGCTTGGGTCATATGAGCTCAGGTAATGTCGATTTTCATTTATTGGGTTGGTTATTGGTGGGTTCTATTCCTGCAATTGTGGTCGGAACTTTAATCAGCTCACGTTTACCTGAAAAAGTCATTCGTAAAGTCTTAGGCATTACCTTGTTTGTTTTAGGCATGAATTTCATCATTAATCCAGTAAAATCAAAACCTGTCGAAAAACCAACAACTGCAATGTTGATCGCACCAACGGTGAATAGTCAGCAGGTTTAAATTAACTGTCCGATTCATCACTTTTTTTTCAGAGACTTATTGATCTTTTTTATAACATTTGAATGCTATATTCATGTTATATTCGGCTCACGAAACAACCTTTTGTATAATCAAACCAGTGACGGCAATGAATACTTTACAGTCAAATTCTATTACCCAAAACGACATTGATGACGTGAATGTAAAAAGCATTCAGCCACTTGTTACTCCTGCAGAACTAAAAAAAGAGCTACCTCTGACTGAAACTGCCTATCAAACAGTCCTTAAGGGCCGTGAAACTGTACGTAATATTTTAGATGGAAATGACAAACGTCTTTTTGTTGTCATTGGTCCATGTTCAATTCACGACACAGTCGCTGCACATGATTATGCTGACCGTTTAAAAGTTTTAAGTGACAAAATCCAAGATACGATTTATGTCGTGATGCGTGTGTATTTTGAAAAACCACGTACCACTGTGGGTTGGAAAGGTCTAATTAATGACCCTGACATGAACGATTCTTTCAACATCGAAAAAGGCTTACGTATTGGTCGTAAACTTTTACTTGAATTGAATGAAAAAGGTTTGCCTTGTGCAACTGAAGCGCTCGATCCAAACTCACCACAGTACTACCAAGATCTTATCTCTTGGTCAGCGATTGGTGCGCGTACCACTGAAAGCCAAACACATCGTGAAATGTCTTCTGGCCTTTCTTCACCTGTGGGCTTTAAAAATGGTACAGATGGCGGTTTAACCGTTGCGACCAATGCCATGCAATCTGTTAAACATGGTCATAGCTTCTTGGGCTTAAGTGACCAAGGTCAAGTTTCTGTTATTCGTACTAGTGGTAACCCATATGCACACGTTGTACTTCGTGGCGGTAACGGTAAACCAAACTATGACGCAGGTTCAGTTGCAGATGCTGAAGCGGCATTAGCCAAAGCAAAAGTTAGTGGCAAAATCATGATTGATACCAGTCATGCAAACTCAAACAAAGACCCGTACCTACAACCCCTTGTTCTGAAAAATATTACTGAACAAATCCTTGACGGAAACAAGTCAATCGTGGGTATTATGGTAGAAAGTCACTTAAAAGGTGGTCGTCAGGATATTCCTGCCAACCTCTGTGACCTCGAATATGGTAAATCAGTGACTGATGGCTGTATCGATTGGGATACGACTGAAAAAGTCTTGTTAGAGATGCATGAAGCACTTAAAGACGTGTTACCGACACGCTAAGTGAATGAAAAACGCCATCTTCGAGATGGCGTTTTACGTTGAAGGATTATTTGTCAGATGAATGAAATCGAAAATGCGTTAAGTCACATTGAAAACTTCCAATATATACATGAACACTTATTAACGTCCGGTCAACCATCTCCTTCTGAGCTTCAAACGATCAAAGAATATGGTGTTTCAACGGTTATTAATTTAGCATTGACTGATGCATCCAATCATATCGAGCATGAAGACCGCATTTGCCTAGATCTAGGCCTGAACTACATCCAATTTCCAATCTCTTGGGATACTCCTTCAGATGATCAATGCCTTTTAGTACTCGATATGATTGACCATTTGGTTCAAGGTCAAACGGTTTGGCTGCACTGTGCAAAAAACTTCCGTGTCAGCAGTTTGATGTATTTATATCGTCAATACTATATGGATGTTGATATTCAAAAGGCTCAAGATTTGATGCATCAAATTTGGGAACCCAATGAAACATGGACAGGTTTAATCCATGCTGTTGCCTTACAACTTCAAGGCCGTAAAGCAACACAAGATTTACAACATGCACTGATCCATCCAGATCATTTTGCGTGAGAAATCAGTACAGTTGCTGTAGAAAGAATACCTTCTTGGCGACCGGTAAACCCTAATTTTTCGGTGGTGGTCGCTTTGATGCTAATTTGTGTGACTTCAACATCCATGACATCTGCAATGCTTTGACGCATTTCTAAATTATGTTTTGCTAGTTTAGGGCGCTCACAGGCCACAGTAATATCTGCATTATTAAGTACATATCCACGATCTAAAATCAGTTGGTAGACGTGTTTTAAAAGTACTCGACTATCTGCACCTTTAAATTTTGGATCTGTATCTGGAAAATGCTGACCAATATCTCCAAGTGCCAAAGCACCTAACAATGCATCACAAAGCGCATGTAGTACTACATCACCGTCTGAATGTGCTTTGAGTCCATGTGTATGTGGAATTTGAACACCAGCAAGCGTTACAAAGTCACCTTCTTCAAATGCATGCACATCCATGCCCTGACCGATACGAATTTGAGCTATCATGCTTGAGTTCCTTGAGAAAATAATGATTGAAATCTTGTATTCACGCTTTCTATTTCGCTATAGTGTGGGCAAGCGCAACATAGTGAAAGTATAAGCGATCATGCTGTTGAAAACAGAAATAAATATCATCAAAAAATTCGGACTGGTTCTGCTAATAGGTTCTGGCCTAGCGATGTTTACGCATGCAGAAAAGATAGACTGTGATCATGCCAATACTCAGGCAAAAAAAAATTATTGTTCTGACCGTTTTAAAGAACAGCGTGAAAAGCTAGATGGGCTTTTTTTAACAGCGCAGTTAATTACCGATGCCCCAATACGCTTACTGATAGATACGCAAAAATTATGGTACAGTCGTATTCAGCAATGCAAAAACTTGGAGTGTTTTAAACAACAATTTGAGCTTCGCCATGAAGATTTGAATATTTATACCTCGATGAACCAAAGTTTAACGCAGCATTATCTTAAATTTGAAAATGGTCATTTTGCGACATCACCTGTACATTTAAAGGTACATCAACTAGGCAAAGACAGCATCAAAATTGAAGGCATTGCCTATCGTAATCCGAACAATCGAGTCGAAACACAAACCATCCCATTTTTAGCTTACACAACACCCGAACAAAAAAATCAAATCACCGATAATGAACACGACTGCAAATATCAGTTCAATTACAGTAAAGCCTTACTCTCAGTAAAAACTGAACAAAAAGGCTGTGAACGATTTGCAGGGATTTATCGTTTATATGATTAAGATCAAATTCGAATGACTTAGAAAAATACAAAAAAGCCTCAACATTGAGGCTTTTTTGATGTCTACAATATGTCAGTTAAATCGGATGTGTTTGCTGCACTTGCTGGCTAATCATTGCAGCAGTTGCCGCAGATAAAGTCCATCCAAGGTGACCATGCCCTGTATTATAGAAAATATGATCTCGCTTACCTGCATGCACTACTGGCATCATATTGGGCATCATTGGTCGTAAACCCGCCCACGGCACCACATGTTCTGTAGAGAGATTAAAGTTACGATTTGACCAATCTATTAAGGGCTGAATGCGATCTGCACGAATGTCTCGGTTATAGCCATTAAACTCTGCCGTGCCTGCAACACGGAGTCGATTTTCACCTAAGCGTGAAGTCACAATTTTGGCACTTTCATCCAACAGACTTACCCAAGGCGCATTGGCCTGACTTTGTTCATCATTTAAATTAATGGTGATTGAATATCCTTTGACTGGATACACATTTACGCGATCACCGAGTTTATGTGCAAGTTCATAACTACCTACGCCACCACAGACCACCACAGCATCTGCTTCAAGTATGGTATCAGCATCAGGATGTTCCATATTTTCATCACTGGCTTTTAACTGAACATTGACACCTTTTGCATGATGTTCAAAGTCAGTCACCTCAAAACCCCACATATATTTCACATCAAAGCGTTCTGTTGCTTTAGCAAGCTGCGTCGTAAATTTGTGGATGTCGCCCGTGGCATCCCCCGGACAATAAAAACCACCATAGTATTCACCTGTCAGACTAGGCTCAATATCACGGATTTCAGCTAATGTCACAGGATGACGCTCTAAGCCACCCTCACAGAGCATATTATTAACTTGAGTCGCTACCTCATAATCATGTTGATTATGAAAGAAATGTAAAATGCCGCGTTTTTCTAAATCAAACTGTAAGTTTTCATGCTCAGCTATTTCAAATAAGCGCTGACGTGCCATCAATGCAAGACGGACAGTCTCGTGAGTATTTTCACGATAATCTTTAATATGCCCCATAAATTCAAAAAGCCATGAATATTTATGAAGATTAAAACTTGGATTTAATAGTAATGGCGCGGTTTTTTGTGACATCCATTTGATGCCTTTCACCACCGTTGCTTTTTGATTCCAGACTTCAGCATTACATGCTGATAATTGACCACCATTGGCAAAAGAAGTTTCCATTGCAGGATAAAGATGTTTATCGACCACGGTGACACGATAGCCGAGTAATCCGAGTTCGTAAGCTGTCGTTACCCCAGTAATACCTGCACCAATCACAACAATATGACACATATAGGCTCCTTGGAAATTATATTTCCTATGCTCGCCCCATCTGTCATTGGTACCTGAGAGCTTTGGTTCCTTGCGAAGCAATGTAAACCTTCCCCTTCGGTGAGTAGATCCGGCCTACTTCTCTCCAGATTTTTTATATGATTACAGTCCTTTTGCCTGAGAGTTTCCTGGGGGAACTTGCTCCTTCGGCGAGCACGATCTGTGCTTCTCTCCTGCAATCATCCATTCGTTTTTATTCGGCATTCATCTTGGTATTGCCTTAGTTAGATATGAGCAATATTTGTACCAAATCTCAAGTCCTATTTGGGTCAATATTGTTAAATATTATTTTTTTATCAATTTAAGTTGTTAGTCTATAAATTTAAAATCATTTTTTTCTACACCTAAATACTTCATCTTTAAAATAAAGGTTTAAAATATTAAATGAAATTTATAACTAGAAAGATTGAAGTTTTATGTCGGATTCTACGCTTTTTTCTCGCTACGCATCTGTGATCAAAACACATTCTATTGAAGAATTAACCCAAAGTGATTTACTCCTTCTTAAGACTCTGGGGCCTGTTCAAAGTTTTTATGCACCATTCGAGGCCATAAATCATGATGCAAAAGTGGTCATCGTCGGCATCTGCCCAGGCCAGCAACAATGGCGTAATGCATTAATTGCAGCGAAGGACGGCTTAGAACAGCAATTATCTGAGGAAAACATTCTTAAACTTGCAAAGAATAGTGGTGCTTTTAGTGGCCCTATTCGTAAAAATTTAACTCAACTGCTAGATCATATTGGATTACACAATCAATTAGGCATACACACCACTGCAGAGCTATTTAGCAATCATCAAGATATAGTGCAAATGTGCTCAGTTTTACAGCAATGTATTTTGGTCAATGGAAAAAATTATGCTGGCTCAACGCCCCCAATGCTGAAAAATGAATTATTAAAACAACATATTGATGATTATTTTATTCCTATGGTTCAACAGCTTCCGAACGCAATTTATATCCCGCTAGGCAAAGGTGTAGATGAGGTTTTAAATTATGTAAGCAGCTTAGGCTATTTTAATGATCAACAGATTCTAGCTGGACTTCCCCATCCATCAGGTGCAAATGCTGAACGGATCAAATATTTTTTAGGTGAAAAACCACGTGACCAATTATCTCGACAAACCAATCCCGAGCAGATAGATAGCGCAAAATCACAGATCCTGCTTAAATTATCCAATCTTCTATGAAGTTCGCTTAACATCATTGAAAAATATTATTTATTTGAATATCCCCTACTTATATCAAAGCAGTGCTCGAACAAAACTAGAAAAGTGTGATGTATTTTACTTTTTTGTTTTTTCTGTGTGAATATGCGCGAAAATAAATATTGCTCATAAAAATAACGCTAACATGGAAATACGCATGAAAAATTATTTAGTTCTAGGATTTACACTCCTACTATTCACGGGTTGTATTACCGTACCTAAAAATAAACCTGAAACAAGAACCTTGAAGCTAAAAGGTGTGAATACCGTTGAAAACAGCAAAGTGATCCAACGAACCATTACTCGAGGTCAGTTACTATGTGAAGCTGGGCAAAAATGTCCTGAACTTGCAATTGATTGGCATAAAAACAAAGGTGAGTATGCACTTTCACTGCATTCTTATGATCAACAGCAGCTTGATATGAGTGAAATATCTTGTGTGATTGACGGCAAAGTATTGTCTTATCCTGCAATAGGTCAAACAAATTATCGTCGCTTAGATAATTCAAATGTGATTGATTCTTCTAATACCGTGATGATTCCAGATACTGTGCTTAAACAATTCCGTGACGCAAAAAATATTGCTGTGATTATGAATACCAACCAAGGTGAAATCGCACACTATATGTTAAAAAACCAAAAATCTTCACATGCCTATCGACTATTTTTACGTGCTTATTCTTAAGACCAAATAGTCTAAAATAAAAATCCCTCAAGTTAGTCTGTGTTTTCTTTTGGGATTTTTTATTCATCTCGCTTTATAAATTGATCAAATGCATCACATGGACGTTATTTTATTCGTTTAATTAATTGTTTAATTGTCAGTTCACAAATCGGTTGAGCTACCTCTAGATGAAGAGGATAGGCTTGATTTTCATCTGTTAGCTTATAGCCACGCCGTTGATAATATTTTATTAATTCTAAACGCCGATCAATCACATACATGACAAATTCTTCAACATTGGGTTCCATCAACATCGCTTGCTGTTCTGCAAATTGCAATAATTTTTTTCCAAAGCCCTGAGCTTGCTTATCTGGATGAATTGCAAAATGATCAATTTCACAGCTCCCCCCTTTATTTGAATACCAATACACCCCATGATCTGCGCGTGTACCGATTCCATCACATATAGATGAAAATCCTTTTTTTTGTAAGAGTTGACTGAGTTGAGAGACATTTATTCGATTTCCTCGAACAATATGATGTTCCGTGGTCCAGCTCTTGGGATGATTCTCTCGATAGGCTGTATTCATTAAGCTTTCGAGCTGCTGAATATCATCAAGTAAAGCATGTCTTATATTCATATTTTTTATCTATTTATTTTCATAGGCCTATTTTACTGAAATAAAAAAACCAGACAATTGTCTGGTTTTTTTATGCAATTTGCTCATCAGTGTAGCTCGCTAGCGCTATTCACCAACCGCATCGGAACAAAAAGCAGTGCTTTGTTATTTATCCACTGTGACTCGCTAACGCTACTCACCAACCGCGTTCGAAACAAAGCAGCGCTTTGTTATTTATCCACTGTGACTTGCTAAAGCTATTCACTAACCGCGTTCGAAACAAAGCAACGCTTTGTTATTTATCCAATGTGACTCGCTAACGCTACTCACCAACCGCGTTCGGAACAAAGCAGCGCTTTGTTATTTATCCAATGTGACTCGCTAACGCTACTCACCAACCGCGTTCGGAACAAAGCAGCGCTTTGTTTCCTCACTTGGGTTCAATTGGGGCAAATGGTGCAACTACATCCGCATTTTGGGCACGGTTACGCATGAAGTGATCCATGAGCACAATTGCTAACATTGCTTCCGCAATTGGAGTTGCACGAACACCGACACAAGGATCATGGCGACCTTTGGTCAACACATCAGTATCTTCACGATTAATCGTAATGGTTTTACCCGGCGTAGTAATGGATGCTGTTGGTTTTAAAGCAATCGCAACACGAATGTCCTGACCACTCGAAATACCGCCCAAAATGCCGCCAGCATGGTTTGCCAAGAAACCATCCGTAGTTAACTCATCACGGGTTTCATGACCAAACTGCTCGGCAACACCAAAGCCATCACCAATTTCCACACCTTTTACGGCATTGATGGACATCATGGCATGTGCAATATCTGCATCTAAACGATCAAATACAGGCTCGCCCCAACCGACTGGCACTTGCGTCGCAATAATTTCCAGTTTTGCGCCACAGCTCGTTCCTTGTGCACGAAGTGAAGTTACGAGAGCTTCAAAACGTGGGACAGCATCTGCATCACCACAGAAAAATGGGTTATTCGGAACTTCATTCCAGTCCAATTTCTCTGCTTTTTCGGTACCAATTTGGGTTACATGACCACGAATTTCGATGCCGAATTTCTCAAACAAGAATTTTTTAGCAATCGCACCCGCAGCAACACGCATCGCAGTTTCACGAGCACTCGAACGGCCACCACCACGATAATCACGGAAACCATACTTATGTGTATACGTATAGTCTGCATGACCCGGACGGAAGGTTTGCGCAATGTTGCCATAATCTTTTGATTTTTGATCTGTGTTACGGATCAAAAGACCAATCGATGTACCGGTTGTTTTGCCTTCAAATACGCCTGAAATAATTTCAACTTCATCGGGTTCTTTACGCTGAGTCGCAAACTTAGATGTGCCCGGCTTACGACGATCCAGATCCTTTTGCAAATCGGCTTCAGTCAGTTCAATACCCGGTGGAACCCCATCCACAATGGCCATCAGACCAACGCCATGAGATTCACCACAAGTCGTTACACGGAAGAGTTGCCCTATACTATTACCTGCCATGTCAAACGACTCCTTATGCTTGAACAGATTGAATGAATAAATCTCGGTATTCGCGGCATTGAGCAGCAGTCAATGCAAAGATACCTGTACCGCCTTTTTGGAACTGTAACCAATAAAAATCAACGGTATTGAAGTTTTGACGCATTGCCCATTCTGAGTTACCCACTTCGATCACAATTAAGCCATCTTCAGTCAGGTAATCTGCAGCTTGTGCCAACATTTTACGGACAAGATCCAAACCATCTTGACCCGCAGCAAGCGCCATTTCAGGTTCATGGTGGAATTCTTCTGGTAAATCTGCCATGTCTTCAGAATCCACATATGGCGGATTCGACACGATCAAATCATATTGATTTTCTGCTGGAATTTTGGCGAATAAATCAGACTCGAGTAATGCCACTTGATATTGTTTATTGTGGTGTTCACAGTTAATTTGTGCCACTTCAAGTGCATCTTTAGATAAATCTGTTGCATCAACTTCAGCGTCTGGGAATGCATATGCTAAAGCAATCGCGATACAACCCGAACCCGTACACATATCTAAAATGCGCTGAGGAGTTTTTGGATTGGCATTTTCAGGTAGATTATTAACTGCAGAACCCATCTCGCCATTTTCACCTAAGCAATATGGCGCAAAACGGTTTTCAATTAACTCTGCAATTGGAGAACGTGGAATTAGTACACGTTCATCAACATAAAATGGCTTACCAAAGAAATACGACAAGTTAAGTAAATAAGACGTCGGAACTTTTTCATTAATACGACGTTCTAACAATACTAAAAATTCTGCAACTTCACTTGGCAATAATTTCGCATCTAAGATTTCCGCATCTGCATTCCAATCTAGAGATAACGTTTGTAAAACCAATGCTGAGCTTTCAGCAAAATAGTCTTCTGTACCTTGTCCTAAGTGGGCATCATATTGACGTAAAGCTGTTACCCCAAAGCGGATATAATCACGAATTGTTGATAGGTTTTCAGCTGCTTCCTGTAAATGTTCAGGGCTAATAGTCGGTCGATCCACTTAAGGCGTCTCCAGTTCATAATTTTTTAAACGCCCTATGATACCTTGTTTTGATGCTATTTATAATAAAAATACGGCATTATTCACCGCTTGAAAGCATTTCATAACCGTATAGATGAGGTCTGATACATTCGCTGAAATGAAATGTGTACTTTATGCCTTTCAGCATTCTATAAAATCTAATTAGATGAAAATTACGAATAAAAACCAATTCAAGCTCAAATGTTTAGCAATTTGTACTTGATCCCAAGCTTTAATTTTATAAAATCATCCCCATACAAACAGTTAAATTTTAAATGCGGAGCTCCAATGAGCTATAAGCACAATAACCTCATGGCTATGCGTCAGAGCTATTGGGAAGACACTCAGTCTTTAAATGTGCAAACTGAAAAGGCATTTTTTCAGCAACTATTGATCGAACATCAAGTTTTCCCTGATGCGAGTCTAGAAAACGCACGTACCCTATTTTTTAGCTTACCGAGCATTATTATTGTCAAAGGTTATGCTGCCGGATTTAAAGACGAATCTGTCCAACATCTCATTCATCAACATATTGAAGAACATAAAACCGCATTGATGCAAAACGACACGGTAAAAATCAAATATCGTTTATAGTTTTCTTTCCAATGTACCTGTCTACGCGGCATCTTGCTTAAGTTTGCAAATGCTTACTGCATATTCAGTAAGTTGAACTATTTTAATACGTTAAGAAACGTTAAAATTAGCTACAATGTATTTTTCTGCGAATTGCTGATTAAAGGATTTAATTTACATGTCAGATCAGAACGATAAGCTCAAACACTTGAAAACGTCTTCTATGGATCGACGCTTATCTATCGCAAAGGCATCGCTACTTGCGGGAACTCGTTGGGCAGCATCAAACGCCACTTCTATTTTTTCGAGTGAAGAAGAAAAAGAGAAAAAGCGTAAAAAAGCCATGAAAGATCAGGCTGAATATCTCGTCGCAGAAATTGGTAAATTAAAAGGTTCAATTGTAAAAATTGGGCAAATGATGGCGTTGTATGGTGAACATTTTCTGCCTGAAGAAATCACCCAAGCCCTCAACACCTTGAACAATCAAACAGTTGCATTGGCATGGCCAGCCATCAAAGTCCAATTACAAAATCAACTTGGCTCAAAACTTGATGATCTCGTGATTGATCATGAGCCACTTGGTACAGCTTCTTTGGCACAAGTTCACCGTGCAAAACGTAAATCTGATGGTTTAGAACTGGTTTTAAAAATCCAGTATCCGGGTGTGGCAGATGCAATCGATTCGGATATGAATCTATTCAAAAACATGCTCAAACTGACACGAATGGTTCCTCAAACCCGTGAATTTGATCAGTGGTTTGATGAAGTTCGTGAAATGATGCATCGTGAAGTAAATTATAAAATCGAAGCAGATACCACTCGCCGTTTTGCTGCACGCTTAAAAGAAGACCCGCGCTATATCGTGCCGCAAATCATTGATGGTTATTCAACACCTCAAGTGCTGTGTATGACTTTTGAACGTGGTGTACCGATTAACAGCCCAGTAATGCTGTCACTTCCTCAAGAGCGCCGTAATGCCTTAGGTGAAGCATCACTTGAAATTGCCGTACGCGAAATTTTTGAATGGGGTGAAATGCAAACCGACCCTAACTTCGGAAACTATTTGGTCCGTTTGGGCAATGGTGCGGATGTGCCCGATAAAATCGTACTCCTCGACTTCGGTGCGATCCGTCAGTTCGATGAGCATCTATTAGGCGTTGCGCGTAATTTGATTACCGCGGGTTACCATCACAGCTCTGAGCAAATGGTCAAATCGATGACAGGTTATGAGTTCTTTGATGGTATTCCACAAAGTATTAAACCTGATATGGCTAAAGTCTTTTTGTTAGCGACAGAGGCATTTAGTAGCACTGAAAATAACCCAAACATCCCTGCTGGTGTTATGGACGAACAACAACGCTATGACTGGAAAAAAAGCCAATTACATAGCCGTGTGATGCAACAAGCGTCAAAATCGATGGCATCTCGCTATTTCTCAGTTCCACCTAAAGAGTTTATGTTTATTAGCCGTAAATTTATCGGTGCATATACCTTTATGACCGTCATTGAAGCAAAAACCAATGTTCGTCGTATGATTCAAAAATATCAATAATCATTCAATACAGACCTTAAAACTTGGCTGACTCAAATGTCAGCTAAGTCAATTTTAAAATAACAATACTTTTAAGCCTTTTTACTTTTCTATTCTTAATTAATCATTTAGCAATCGAATCCCACCTAATCTCGCCGTTTATCTTTGACAATCATGCATGTCATTTATGACATGGTTTTTCTATCTTTGGCATGTCAGCATTAAATAAGAACAACGCAAATGGAAAACAACAATGACCAATATGGTAAACAAGGCACAAGGATTTGGACTCTCACTTTTAACTAAAATTGCCGGTAGTGATGTACTCGATCAGTTTAAACTGCGCAAATTTGTTGAAAAATCTTTGTATCAAAGCTCAAAAGCTGGTTTTAAAACCTTGAGCCAGACACAAAAAGCATTTCAGACCAACAAAGGTGTGCATAAGCAACGTTTGCCAAATCAACAAAAATCATTATTTGATTTAAACCTGACTGAAGAACAGCAAATGACTGCTGATGCGATGCAGCAGTTTGCCACAGAAGTTTTGTATCCACTTGCTCATCAAGCCGATCAAGAGGAAAAATTTCCTAAAGCGTTATGGCAACATATCCAAGATCTAGGTCTAAATTATTATGCCTTACCTGAAGATTTGGGTGGCGTTGCAGCAGAAAAAAACATCATTAGCAATATCTTAATTGCGGAACAATTGGCTGAAGGTGACTTTAGTTTAACAGCAGGTTTACTGTCGACGTGTAGCTGTATCAATGCCATCACCCAATGGGGTTCAGAATCTGTTCAAGCAACCTATTTAGCGACATTTGCAGATGATTCAACCCTCCGTGCAAGCTTTGCAGTTCAAGAGGCAACGGCGGCATTTAATCCCTATCAACTTAAAACTCAGGCGATTGCTGATGGCCAGCAGTATAAAATCAGTGGGGAGAAAACCTTAGTCCTTCTAGGCGAACAGGCAGATGTGCTGTTAGTGAGTGCCATGCTCAATGGGCAGCCTGAAGTTTTTATTGTGCAACGCGACCAGAGCATTAGCGCAAAAAAAACACCTGCTATGGGTTTGAAAGCCACTGAAACGGTAACTTTAAAATTTGATCAGACCCCTGCCCAACGCTTAGGTGATCAAGATTTCAACTATACCTCATTTATCGATCTTGGCAATTTAATGTGGTGTGCAATGGCTGTTGGTACCGCAACTGCAGTGAAAAAGTATTGCATTCAATATGCCAACGAACGTACAGCTTTTGGAGAGCCAATTTCACATCGTCAAAGTGTGGCATTTATGATTGCAGATATGGCAATCGAAATTGATGCCATGCATATGCTCATCCTCAATGCAGCAAGCCTAGCCGAAGCCGGCAAGCCTTTTCATCGTGAAGCCTATTTAGCCCGCGTGCTATGTGCTGAAAAGTCAATGAAAATTGGGACCGATGGCGTGCAAATATTAGGTGGTCACGGCTTTACCAAAGAACATCCCGTAGAACGTTGGTATCGAGACTTACGTGCCACAGCGATTCTTCAATCTGGCTTACATGCGTAATTCAGCAAAATAAAAAACAAGGAAATACCCATGAATTTACAAAATCCGAAAAAATTTAAATTGCTGATCGACCAAGCCCATGAAGTCGCTTTAAATGTTCTACGTCCTATTTCACGTAAATATGACAAAGCTGAACATGCCTATCCTAAAGAGTTAGACATGTTATCTTCCCTCGTCGACGGTATGAATGATGGCGGTGATGGCATGAATGCAGGTGCTGCCGTCAATAAACGTGGCGACACAGATACTGGAAATAAAAACGGTGTCAATATGTCAACAGCACTCAGTATCATCGAGATGTGCTATGGAGATACAGGCCTGTTGCTCAGTATGCCTCGACAAGGGCTTGGCAACTCGGCTATTGCCGCAGTAGCTAATGATGAACAACTAGAACGCTTAAAAGGAACTTGGGCCGCTATGGCCATTACAGAACCCAATTGCGGCTCTGATTCAGCAGCAATTCGGACAACAGCGACGAAAGATGGCGATGAATACATCCTCAATGGTGAAAAAATCTTTGTCACCTCGGGCGAACGTGCTGATTCAGTGGTGGTTTGGGCAACACTAGATAAAAATTTAGGTCGAGCAGCGATTAAATCCTTTGTTGTTGAAAAAGGTACGCCGGGCATGACTGTAGAACGCCTAGAACATAAATTGGGTATTAAAGCCTCTGATACTGCTGCCATTAGCTTTGTAGATTGTCGTGTCCCTGCTGCAAACTTATTAGGCAATGCTGAAATTGATGTAGCAAAGGGTTTTGCTGGGGTTATGGAAACTTTTGATAATACTCGCCCACTCGTTGCTGCGATGGCTATAGGCTGTGCAAAGGCATCTTTAGAGCGAATTAAAGAAATCTTTAAAGATGAATTAGACGAACAGTATTCAACACCCATCTTACAAAGTTCGAATATTGCTGCACAAATCTACCGTATGGAAGCAGACTGGGAAGCAGCACGTCTACTCATGCTCAAAGCTGCATGGATGGCCGACAACAAAAAGCCTAACTCACGTGAAGCATCCATCGCTAAAGCAAAAGCAGGCCGTGTAGGTAATGAAATCACGTTAAAGTGTGTAGAGCTCGCAGCGGCTGTCGGTTATAACGAAGATGAATTATTGGAAAAATGGGCACGTGATTCAAAAATCCTCGATATATTTGAAGGCACACAACAAATTCAACAATTAATCGTTGCACGTCGTGAACTGGGTAAAAGTTCAAGCGAATTAAAATAATTTTTTGCTTGAGTAATTTTAAACTTAGAGATGGATTTTTTTATAGGATCAGTCTATAAACAATCCATCTTTTTGTTTTTCGATCATTATGTTTCAAATCCGACCACTTCAAATTGAAGACAATGCAAGTATTGCCAATGTCATTCGCACAGTTTCCAAAGAATTTGGATTAGCACCTGAATCAGGATTTGCCGTTGCAGATCCAATTTTAGATGATTTATATCACGTTTATGCACAAGAAAATGCACAATATTGGGTTATTGAAAATCCACACGGTACAATTTTAGGTGGTGGCGGCCTTTCTCCTTTAGCTGGAGATTCAAGCATTTTAGAAATCCAAAAAATGTATTTTATGCCTGAATTACGTGGTCATGGCTTAGCCAAAGATATTTTAGAACTTTGTTTTCAATTCGCCAAAGATCATAAATTTAAAGCGTGTTATTTAGAAACCACACATACACTTGGGCAAGCAGTAAAACTCTATGAAAAAGTAGGATTTCAACACTTACAAGCTCCCAAGGGCAATACAGGTCATAGCCAAGCATGCGAAATTTGGATGCTTAAAACGCTTTAAATTATCCTTAGATTCCATTCATACCTCTGAAAAAAGTTATAGCTTTTTCAAATAGGGATATTTCATGAGTGGATATTCTAGTTTTTTATAACTAAAGTTCTCGGGATTTGAATATCCCCACAATCTTAATAAGTACCATGTCAAGAGAGAAATACTGACACAAGTAATGCTATCTGTTTTTCTCTCTTCACTTAAATAATTATGTAATTTGAGTACATTTCCATCAATTCTTACAATTTCACTGTACAGAGCATCTTAAGAAAATATTGACCTCTAAGTCTCCAGTTCATAATATCGCTTTAGAAATTACACTTAGCCATGATTATTTTAAAGTGAATATAAATGCAGAATGTACTGAATAAAACTCGCCTTTCAACTCGTCTTTCTTTGCTCCTAAGCGCTCACAGCTTAAAGTTTTTAACTGTTATTATATCTGTAACCCTGATTTCTGGATGTTCATCACTTGGCGGTGACTCTGTAGAGAAACGTGCCGTTAAACTTTCATCAGGGATACAAAAGGCCTATTCAGTCAATCCTGAAACTGCAAATCGAGTGTCCCCCTACATTGTGCAAACTGCTGATCAATACAACTTAGATCCTTTACTACTGGCTGCTGTTATTCGCCAAGAATCAACTTTCCGCCCTTATGTCAGTTCACCTGCAGGTGCAGTCGGTTTAACTCAGGTGATGCCACGTTATTGGCAAGCAACATGCCCTGGGGATTTATATGACGAATTAACCAATATTAATTGTGGGTCATTTATTTTAACTAAATATAAAAATGCCGCTGGCAGCATGCCAAAAGCTTTAGCCTACTATAATGTCGGACCTACCGCTTATAACACCAATCGAAAAATGAAAAAACAAGGCAAACGTTATGCAAAACAAGTGAAACAACATCGAAATAATTTAAAAAGTGCATTATAAGAAGTAAAGTTCAATCCTATTACCCCATGATTGAACTTTTAACATATATCACAAATACTTGAATTTAATGGACTTAAATCACAAATATAGATTCTAGAATAATATTATATGATGTATTTTAATGAGCAATAAACAAACAGCATATATTTTTAATATTTATTTCATCTTATATAATCTTTTTTGTATATTAAATTAATGAAATAATACATTAAATCTATTAATAAAAAAACTCTTATAAAACAACAACCTTAATTGAATTTCATATACAACAATTCTATAAAAAGTTTAAATATTCTACACAATACTACAACTTTTAGCAGTCAAGAATCGTTTAAACATCATTTTTACTTTATTTATTATTAACAATAATCAACCAGCTGATTTTTTTTAGCATTGTTTATTCATTATTTTTCGCTAATATCATAGACGTCAGTAAAACTATATTACTGATTAACATATAATTTATTGGGGTTAATAATGGCCAAATTATCTTTAAACGCTTTAACAGACATTGACGGTTTTATTGCTGCAGCTTTGGTTGACAGCGAAAGTGGCCTTGCTATGGCGACACAAGGCAATAACGACATCGATTTAGAATTAGCTGCTGCTGGTAATACTGAAGTTGTACGCTCAAAACGTAAAGTTGCCAAAGCATTGAATTTAAATGACTCAATTGAAGACATTCTAATTACTCTGGGTAAACAATATCACTTAATCCGCCCACTCGACTCAAATGAAGCATTATTTCTTTACCTCGTCTTAGACCGTAGTAAATCAAACCTTGCTATGGCTCGCCATGAACTTAAACATTTCGAAAAAGAATTAGATTTTTCTTAATTTAAAGTTGGGTTATTTCACCAGAAATAACCCAGTTTTTCTGGACCATTTCGTGAATAGCACATTATATATTTCTGTCTTTGGCTTAAATCTAAATGTTATCAATGACATCAAATCTATTATTTCAAATAAGCTATCTGAAACTTTTACTATTCATTGGACAAACATTGCAGATTCAAAACTCCAAGTCCTATTAATCAATGAAGACTTTATCGACCTGCCGAATATAAATAAAATAAAGCACGAAGATTTAATCATACTTAAACTTAAAAAAAATGAATTGAAAGCAAATCAAATCGAACACGATACCCTGTTTTTACCCCTAACAAATACCAATCAATTTGAGCATTGGTTAGAGCATTCAGTTGCGTTAAGGTTCCGAGACATTAATCCTGTAAATGTGTCCAATCCTATTGTTGTTCAAGACATAAAACCTAAATTAAATGCACTCCAGATCTCACAGGCTTTTAAAGATTTAAATAAACATCAACGTCAACTATTGCTTTTAGATCAAAAACCAATCGCACTCATTGATAACTTAAGCAATGAGTTTTGGATGGAACAAAATATTCAAATCACACAAAATTCTGAAATCACACTCATTTCAGCAGATACAAATACAGTTGTCACTTTTAAATATGGGTTGGAATCAATAAATTTACAGCATGGATTATGGCAATTTGTTTGGGATTACGTAGATGATACTCCCCCCAATTACACAAGCCACTATAAACTTTTGCATTGGCCACAGCCTATACATTGTGCTGAACGACAATCACTATTGAAAATATCCGCTTTTTTTATGGAAGGTAGTTCTACTCAATATATTGCTGAACAAATACATTTAAGCCAAAACTTTATTAATCGTTATTTATTTGCATGCCACATAGCTCAAATCATAGAAGAGATACCGGCCATGGCGAGTGTATATCATAGCCAAAAAACAGCTCAAGAATCTTCAAATCCACTACAGAGTTTTTTCCGTAGTCTTCGAAAAAAATTAGGAATCTAAAATTTCATTATGATTTTACAGCAATACAAGATCGTATTTGCCGGAACGATGGGTGCCGGAAAAACCACTGCTATTCAAAGTATTTCTGATATTCCTGTACTGAGTACAGAAGCGCTTAATACTGATCAAAATGCGCATCAAAAAATGTTGACTACTGTTGGAATCGATTACGGTGAACTTACTCTCGCCGATGGTACTAAACTTGGTTTATATGGTACGCCGGGCCAAGAAAGATTTAACTTTATATGGAATACCATTTGTAACGGCGCGATTGGTACAATTATTTTGATTGATCATACACATGACCATCCAATTCAGCAGCTGAATGATTATTTAAATTATTTTTCTGAAAATAATGAAAACATCATCATCGCGATTACACATTTAGACAGTACGCAGTATAAATCCACCAAACTTTATAAAGAATGGCAGGATTCACAACAGATACATCACCCGATTTTTTATATCGATGCTAGAAATAAAAAAGACATTCTTTTTATTCTAGAAGCACTTATTGCAAAAGCCGAAGTTCAACTTTCAATCTAATGAAGATATTATGAATACAGCAATTCGTACAACACGTTCAGCACCACTACAGCTTATTGAACATGCACATAAACTCATGAAGGAGTTAATTTCTGATGTGTCCGGTGTTGAATATATGATGTTATGTTCAACTGATGGTTTTGAATTAAAATCTATAGAAAAGAAAAATATTGAAAATTCTGGAAAACTTGCAGCTGTAAGCAGTTCGATCTTAGCAATGGTTCAAGCTTTTACTAACGAGATTAATTTAATTGGTTGTCAAACCATTACATTAGATGCTGAAAATGGTAAAGCATTACTCACAGCGATCTCTCACCCTCAGCACCCCATGATATTAGTTGTCTTGACATCAAAAAATGTATTATTAGGGCAATTATTATATTCTTTAAAAAGAGTGAGTAATGAACTAAGCGAATATCAACTGTCAAATACATTCACCTAGTCCAATTCAATTTATTTCATCGATTCACGCATTTTATCTTCATCAAAATATTGTGCAAATGATGCAATACGTTTTTCAACAACTGGATTTTTCATCAGGTTCTCAGCTGCACGATTCCCCAATAGTTCAAATGCTTTACCCAAAGCATTTGTTCCTTCATTTTCTGTAACAGCTTTGATTTCAGCATTACAACGTTTAGTAAATAAATCTTGAAATAAATTTGCCATATTTTTATCAATCTTTTGCATCTCAGCGGACGTCACTTTACTATACTTAGAAATTTCTGGATGTGCTGAAAATGCCAAATAAATCCAAGCCGTTAAGTTCTGACTCTCTTCTGCTGAAATTTTATTTACCAAACATTCACTTAGTTTATCCTGATACACACCAGCTGTAGTATTTAAAGAAACAAATGCAAATAAAACTATAGTTAATAATTTTTTTAAAAACATCTTAAATACCCTATATATTATTAATGAAACAAACGATTTTATTATATTGATTTATTACACATTTTGATTAGCAAAAGATTTTAAAATGATATAGATGGATTGAGCATTTTAGTTTTATTTTCTTTAAATATCTCTCGTTTTCCTATTTTTGTGCTTTAGCTTTTTCTACTTTTATAACGTTCTTTTCCTTTTTTCTTTTTTCTCCCGGCATAAAAAAACACCCCCTGGACTAGTCAGGGGGTGTTTCGAATAATGAGCTGGCGATGACTTACTCTCACATGGGTAACCCCACACTACCATCAGCGCTAAGAGGTTTCACTTCTGAGTTCGGGAAG